>NZ_RZRX01000372.1:0-4259 GCF_003997405.1 Mesorhizobium sp. M2A.F.Ca.ET.042.01.1.1 | reverse complement strand
CTACTCTCCGGTGCTGCCGCTGATCGGCGGCGGACAGAACAAGTTCCAGCCGGTCTATGTCGGCGACGTCGCCGAAGCGGTGGCGCGCTCGGTCGACGGCGAGGTCAAGGGCGGCCAGGTCTATGAGCTCGGCGGCCCGCAGGTGCTGACCTTCAAGGAATGCATGGAAGAGCTGCTGACGGTCATCGAACGCCGCCGCCTCCTGGTGCCGGTGCCGTTCTGGGTGGCCAACATCCAGGCATCGATCCTCCAGCTGCTGCCCAATCCGCTCCTGACCAAGGACCAGGTGCTGCAGCTGCGCGAGCACAATGTCGTCTCCGACGACGCCATCAAGGCCGCCAGGACGCTTGCGGGGCTGGGCATCCAGCCGCAGGCGATCGCCACCATCCTGCCCAGCTATCTCTGGCGCTTCCGCGCCGCCGGCCAGTTCCAGCAGCGCCGGCCGATCGCCGACCGATAACCCTGTCTCTTTGTTTTACGCAATTACGGACGGAAAACCGCTTCACACTTTTCCTGGAATTGCTCTGATCAGCCCCGGCGCGAGACCTGCATTGGCAGGCCGCCCTGCGGCTGCGTGGTCAGCTTCTGCACCGGCCATGGCCGGGTCTCGGGCGTCGCATCGAAGCGGAAGCGCGACAACAGGATCGCTAAAGCGATGATCGCCTCCTGCATGGCGAAACTGGCGCCTATGCACACGCGCGGGCCGGCGCCGAAGGGCAGGTACTGAAAGCGGTCGATCCTGTCGCGGTTTTCCGGATGAAAGCGCTCCGGCATGAAGGCGTTCGGCCTGTCCCAGAGTTTTCTGTGGCGGTGCACGACCCAGGGCATCACCAGCACGGCGGCGTATTTCGGAATATAGAGGCCGTTCCAGGTCTCCGGCTCGATCGGCTCGCGGTTGATCGAAGGCGCCGGCGGATAGAGCCTGAGCGCCTCCTCGAAGGCCGCGCGGGTGAGCGGCATGGCATCCAGCCACTTGGTTGGATCGGGCTCGCGCGCCAGCACGGCGTCGATCTCCTGCTCGACCCTGTCGCGTTCCCAGGGCGCTTCGGCCAAGCAATAGATCGTCCAGCCCAGCGCCCGTGCCGTCGTCTCGTGGCCGGCGCCGATGAAGGTGATGATGTTGTCTTCGACTTCGGCGCGGGTCAGCCCGTCCGGCCCCTCGGCGCGAAGCAGCAGGGTGAGGAAATCCTGCGGCACGCCACCCGGATCGCGCTTCATCCGTTCTTCGCGCATCTTCACCGTGCCGGCGACGATGTTGCGGAAATAGGCCATGGTCTTGCGGCCGCGAATGCGGGTAAGGCGCGGCAGCCATTCGGGCGCGCGCAGCAGGTCGAGCGGGTCGACGCGGCCCATGGTCTCGAACAGGCGGTCGATCTCCTTGGCGAAGCTGCCCGGCTCGCCGGCGATCTCGCCGGAAAACAGCGTCTCGGCCAGGATGTCATAGGTGAGCAGGGTCATGTCATGCGCGACATCGGTCATGCCGCCGGCTTCATAGCGGGTGACGAATTCCAGCGTGCGCTTCAGCATCGGCCCGGCGAAGCCGAAGATATGGCGCGGCGTGAAAACCGGCGCCATCGCCTTGCGCGAACGCTTCCAGACCTCGCCCTCGGCGGTCAGCAGCCCGTCGCGCAGGATCGGCCGCAGGATCAGCTGGCGCACCGTTGCCATCTTGTAGTTTTTGGCGTTGTCGATCAGCACGTGGCGGATGAGGCCCGGATCGTTGGCGACGATCAGGTGTCCGCCGACGCCATTGGCCGAAACCCAGGGTTCATTGTAGGTGTGCTCGCCCCATAATTCGAGCGGGTTGCGGTAGACAATGCGCATCATCTCCAGCGTCGAAGGCGGCTCAGTGCGCGGCTTCGGCGCCGGCGGCACGAAGGGGGCGGGCTTGGTGTCCATGATGATGCTCCGCTGACAGCGGTGAATGTAGTGCCCGAGAAGGCCGGCGTCCATGTGACCGGACGGCAGCACACGATCGGCCACATCGCCGGAATGTGACCGACATCAGCCAATAGCTGCTTGTTGCCGGCGGCAGCCTGCGTTAGTCACCAATGGATACCGCCAAGCAAGGAGCCTCCCGTGAAGCATCGTCTGAACATCATCATCGGCAGCACGCGACCGGGACGCGCCGGCCCGACCTTCGGCGAATGGCTGGAAGGATTCGCGCGCGAGCACGGCAAGTTCGAGCCGGTGCTGACGGACATCGCTGCCTTCAACCTGCCGATGCTCGACGAGCCGCACCATCCGCGCTTGCGCAAATATGAGAACGACCACACCAAGGCGTGGTCGAAGGCGATCGACGCCGCCGACGCTTTCGTGTTCGTGGCGCCGGAGTACAACTACTTCGTGGCGCCCGCGATCGTGAACGCCATCGACTATCTGCTGCATGAATGGCGCTACAAGCCGGCGGCGATCTTCAGCTATGGTGGCGTGTCCGGCGGATTGCGCGCCGCGCAATCGCTGAAGCCGCTGCTCACCTCGGTCGGCGTCATGCCGATCCCGGAGGGGGTGGCGCTTCCGGCCTATGCGAGCCTTCTCGATGAGAAGCGCGCCTATCATCCGAGCGAGCAGGTGCAGGGCGGCGCGAAGACGATGCTGGACGAGCTGTTCCGCTGGAGCGGGGCGCTGAAGACGCTGCGTCCGGCCGAATAGGCCCCAAAGCTTCCCAGGGAGGCGATTATCAGGCTGCGCTTAGGCGCGGCCTTTTGCGTTTCATCGACCCTTTTCGGCTGAACGCCGGGACCGTATCAGCGCGGGCGTGGAAGCACCTTGCCGCCAAGCCGGCAAAATGCCCGCAAACCTTGGAAAATCCGCCATTTGCGCCTATATCTAGGACATCAAAACGGCGCGATTCGCGGCCATTTTTCCGCGCCGGACCAGCGACATCAATCAGACAGGTTTTCATGAGCGATCAGACCGAAAGCGCCATTGGCGCGCAAGCCGAGTACGGCGCCGATTCCATCAAGGTTTTGAAGGGGTTGGACGCGGTGCGCAAGCGTCCGGGCATGTATATCGGCGACACCGACGACGGCTCGGGCCTGCATCACATGGTCTATGAGGTGGTGGACAACGCCATCGACGAGGCGCTGGCCGGCCACGCCGACCTCGTTTCGGTGACGCTCAACCCCGACGGTTCCGTCACCGTCATCGACAATGGCCGCGGGATTCCGACCGATATCCACCCCTCGGAGGGTGTTTCGGCAGCCGAAGTGATCATGACGCAGCTGCATGCCGGCGGCAAATTCGACCAGAACTCCTATAAAGTGTCCGGCGGCCTGCATGGCGTCGGCGTCTCGGTTGTCAACGCGCTTTCCGCCTGGCTCAAGCTCAAGATCCGCCGCAACGGCGAGATCTTCGAGATGAGCTTCACGCATGGCAATGCCGACGCGCCGCTGAAGGTGACCGGCAGCTACGTGCAGGACAAGCAGCCCGGCACTTATGAAGGCCGCAGCGGCAGCGAGATCACCTTCTTCCCGTCGGCCGAGACCTTCACCATGGTCGAGTTCGACTACAACACGCTGGAGCACCGGCTGCGCGAGCTCGCCTTCCTCAATTCCGGCGTGCGCATCGTGCTGACCGATGCACGCCATGCCGACCTCGTGCGCCATGAGCTACACTATGACGGCGGGCTGGAAGAGTTCGTCAAATATCTCGACCGGGTGAAGAAGCCGCTGATCGAGGCGCCGATCGCCATCCGCGCCGAGCGCGACGGCATCACCGTCGAAGTCGCGATGTGGTGGAACGACAGCTACCACGAGAATGTGCTGGCCTTCACCAACAACATCCCGCAGCGCGACGGCGGCACGCATCTGGCCGGCTTCCGCGCGGCGCTGACCAGGCAGATCACCGGCTATGGCGAGTCTTCCGGCCAGACCAAGAAGGAAAAGGTCTCGCTGACCGGCGACGACTGCCGCGAAGGCCTGACCGCTGTTCTCTCGGTCAAGGTGCCCGACCCGAAATTCTCCTCGCAGACCAAGGACAAGCTGGTCTCGTCAGAGGTGCGCCCGGTGGTGGAAAGCCTGGTCAACGAGGCGCTGGGCACCTGGCTGGAAGAGCATCCGAGCGAAGGCAGGGTCGTGGTCGAGAAGGTGATCCAGGCGGCTGCGGCGCGCGAAGCCGCGCGCAAGGCGCGCGACATCACGCGCAAGAGCACGCTCGGCGTCACCTCGCTGCCGGGCAAGCTCGCCGATTGCCAGGAGCGCGACCCGGCCAAGTCGGAAATCTTCATCGTCGCGGGTGACTCCAGCGGCGGGCAGGCC
>NZ_RZRX01000371.1:0-4327 GCF_003997405.1 Mesorhizobium sp. M2A.F.Ca.ET.042.01.1.1 | reverse complement strand
ATCCTGGGCGTTCCCGCCGGTACGGCGCTGGGTGAAGCCTTCGGCTGGCGCGCCACTTTCCTCGCCGTCGTCGGCATCGGCCTCGTCTCGGTCGCGGCCATCGCCTGGCTGGTGCCGTCCGACGTCGCCGAACCCAGCGGCGGCGGGCTGGTCGGCGAATTGCGCGTGCTCGGCAAGCTGCAGGTGTGGCTGGCGATGCTGATCGCCTCGCTCGCCTCTGCCAGCCTGTTCGCCGTCTTCACCTACATCAAGCCCTATCTGACCGTCGTCTCCGGCCTGTCGACGGCGACCGTGACCTGGGTGCTGCTGCTGTTCGGCGCCGGCATGACCATCGGCAACATCATCGGCGGCAGGCTGGCTGACTGGAAGCTGATGCCGACCGTGATCGGCACGCTGCTTGCCATGGCCCTGCTGTTCGTCGTCTTCACCAATCTCGGCGCCATCGCAAGCGTGGCCGTGGCCATCGTCTTCCTGTGGGGCATGCTGATCTTCATCGTCGTGCCGCCGCTGCAGATCCGCGTCGTCGAGGCGGCCGCCGAAGGACCGAACCTTGCCGCCACGCTGAACCAGGGCGCCTTCAATGTCGGCAATGCCGGCGGCGCCTGGATCGGCGGCCTCGCCATCTCCTGGGGCGTGTCCTACGCGAACCTGCCGCTGGTGGGCGCCGCGCTCGCGCTTCTGGCCGTCGCGGTGGCCGTGCTGTCGCAGTCGCTCGACCGCCGTACGATCCTGGAGCCGCAGCCCGCTGAATAAAGTTCCATGCGCGGCAGCCGATTCACCTCGTCCGACGATTTCCTTGATTCCGCTTGCCGATCCAAGCATTCGCCGCTATGGGAGTCGGCATGAACATGCGTTCGAACAAGACCGTTTGGTGGTGGGCTCGCTGACAGCGGCCGGTTCGTGCGTGTGCGCGTGAAAATGAGGGTGGCCGCAGCGGAATGTCCGGGCGGCCATTTGTTTTTTAGAGCCATTCCCGGGTCCGTTGCCCAAAACGCTGATGGAGACGGCAATGACGACTAAAGTTCTGGACAACGGGGCGGAGCGCTTCGTCACCGCGGGCGGCGTGACGATCACCCGCGAACGGCACGACAGGCCCTATGAAGGCGCGATCGACGCCTATGTCGACGGCCTGAATTCACGCCGCGGCGCCGTGTTTTCCTCGAACTACGAATATCCGGGCCGCTACACGCGCTGGGATACCGCCATCATCGATCCGCCGCTGGTGATCTCCGCGCGCGGCCGCGCCATGCGCATCGAAGCGCTGAACAAGCGCGGCGAAGTGCTCTTGCCCGTGATCGGAAAGGCGCTTGGCGCGCTGAACGAAGTGACGATCGCGGAGACCTCGAAGGCGCTGATCCGCCTCGATGTGGCAAAACCCGGCCGCGTCTTCACCGAGGAGGAGCGCAGCCGCGTTCCGTCCGTCTTCACCGTGCTGCGCGCCATCACCGCTTTGTTCAAGACCGCCGAGGACGCCAATCTCGGCCTTTACGGCGCCTTCGGCTATGACCTCGCCTTCCAGTTCGATCCGGTGGACTACAAGCTCGAGCGCAAGGAAAGCCAGCGCGACCTGGTGCTGTTCCTGCCCGACGAGATCCTCGTCGTCGACCATTATTCGACCAAAGCCTGGACCGATCGCTACGACTATTCCGGCGACGGTTTTTCGACCGAGGGCCTGGCCCGCGACGCCCATGTCGAGCCGTTCAGGACCGCCGACCGCATCCCGCCGCGCGGGGACCATGAGCCCGGCGAATACGCCAACCTGGTGCGGCGCGCCATGGAGAGCTTCAAACGTGGCGACCTGTTCGAGGTCGTACCCGGACAGATGTTCTACGAGCGCTGCGAGACCCAGCCTTCCGACATTTCGCGCAAGCTGAAATCGATCAACCCCTCGCCCTATTCCTTCTTCATCAATCTCGGCGAAAACGAATATCTGATCGGCGCCTCGCCGGAGATGTTCGTGCGCGTCAACGGCCGCCGCGTCGAGACCTGCCCGATCTCGGGCACCATCAAGCGCGGCGACGACGCCATTTCCGATAGCGAGCAGATCCTGAAGCTGCTGAACTCCAAGAAGGACGAGTCCGAGCTCACCATGTGTTCGGATGTCGACCGCAACGACAAGTCGCGCGTCTGCGAGCCGGGCTCGGTGCGCGTCATCGGCCGCCGCCAGATCGAGATGTATTCGCGCCTGATCCACACCGTCGACCACATCGAAGGCCGGCTGCGCGAAGGCATGGACGCCTTCGATGCCTTCCTCTCGCACGCCTGGGCGGTCACCGTCACCGGCGCGCCGAAGCTGTGGGCCATGCGCTTCATCGAACAGAACGAGAAAAGCCCGCGCGCCTGGTATGGCGGGGCGATCGGCATGGTCAACTTCAACGGCGACATGAACACCGGGCTCACCTTGCGCACCATCCGCATCAAGGACGGCATCGCCGAGGTGCGCGCCGGCGCCACGCTGCTTTTCGACAGCGTGCCCGAGGAAGAAGAAGCCGAAACCGAATTGAAAGCATCCGCCATGCTCTCCGCCATCCGCGACGCCAAGACCGGCAACGCCACCGGAGCCGAGCGCACCACCGCGCGCGTCGGCGACGGCGTCAACATCCTGCTGGTCGACCACGAGGACTCCTTCGTCCACACCCTGGCCAACTACTTCCGCCAGACCGGCGCCAATGTCTCCACCGTCCGCACGCCGGTGCCGGAGGAGGTCTTCGAGCGACTGAAGCCCGATCTCGTCGTGCTGTCGCCCGGCCCCGGCACACCGACCGATTTCGATTGCGCCGCCACCATCAGACGAGCGCGCGCCCGCGACCTGCCGATCTTCGGTGTCTGCCTCGGCCTGCAGGCGCTGGCCGAAGCCTATGGCGGCGAATTGCGGCAGTTGCACATCCCCATGCACGGCAAGCCGTCGCGCATCCGCGTCTCGAAACCCGGCATCATCTTCTCAGGTCTGCCCAAGGAAGTGACCGTCGGCCGCTACCACTCGATCTTCGCCGATCCGGTGCGCCTGCCTGATGGTTTCGTGGTCACAGCCGAGACCGAGGACGGCATCATCATGGCCTTCGAGCACCGCAAGGAGCCGATCGCCGCGGTGCAGTTCCATCCGGAATCGATCATGACCCTCGGCCACAATGCCGGCATGCGCATCATCGAGAACATCGTCGCGCATCTGCCGCGCAAGGCCAAGGAAAAGGCCGCGTAGGCAGCACGTCGGGATGAATGTGGCAATGACGATGACGACGGCGGAAGCAAAGACGGCGACCAGGCAGAAGGTCGCCAAGCTCGCCTTCTGGTCGATCGTCGTCGCCTTCGTCGTGCTCGCCCTCAAGGTGGCCGCCTGGTACATCACAGGCTCCGTCGCGCTTTATTCCGACGCGGCGGAATCGATCGTCAACGTCATCGCGTCGGCCGCCGCCTTCTGGGCGATCCAGGTCAGCTACAAGCCCGCCGACCAGGACCATCCCTTCGGCCACCACAAGGCCGAATACTTCTCCGCCGTGCTCGAGGGCGTGCTGATCGTCGTCGCGGCGCTCCTGATCCTCAACGAGGTCTGGCAGTCGTGGCAGCATCCGGCCCCGCTCGAGCAGCCCTGGAAGGGCCTTGCCGTCAACAGCTTGGCGACCATCGTCAACGCGATCTGGGCCTGGACTCTGATCCAGGTCGGCCGCAACGCCAAGTCGCCAGCATTGGTCGCCGATGGCCAGCACATCATGACCGACGTGGTGACGTCCGTTGGCGTGCTCGGCGGCCTTGTCGGCGCAGTGCTCACCGGTTGGCAGATCCTCGATCCGGCATTGGCCGTGATCGTCGCGCTCAACATCCTGTGGCAGGGCTGGCATGTCATCGGCTCGTCGATGAACGGCCTGATGGATCGCGCCGTCGACAGCCAGGAGAACATGCAGATCCGCGACATTATCTCGGCCAATTCGAAAGGCGCGCTCGAGGTGCATGACCTGAAGACGCGCATTGCCGGACGCGCCACCTTCATCGAGTTCCACCTCGTCGTCGACGCGGACATGACGGTCGGCGCCAGCCACGTCATCTGCGACCGCATCGAGGACGCGCTGAAGGCCGAGATCCCCTCGGTGCGAGTCACCATCCATGTCGAACCGGACGACGAGGCCAAGCTGCCGAAAGGCACCACGGCGGTGCCTTTCGCTTAAAGCGAGTCACCACCTTGGAAGTTACCCGGAGCGTCCCGACTTCGTCATTCCAGGGCGGAGCAGGAGCGAAGCTCCGTCGCGGAGACCCTGGAATCCATGCCCTTACCTTTGCCAATGCGTGCAACGGAGCCGAATTCTGCACCGTTTCCGCGCCTCAGCGTCCCGGC
>NZ_RZRX01000370.1:0-4338 GCF_003997405.1 Mesorhizobium sp. M2A.F.Ca.ET.042.01.1.1 | reverse complement strand
CACTCGACGTTACGGTCAACGCGCCGAACCAGATATTCATCCAGGGCAGGGGTGTCGACGCCGAACTGGGCGGCTCGCTGAAGCTGACAGGCCCGGCTTCGGCGCCGAGGGCGATCGGCACCTTCACCCTGCAGCGCGGACGACTGATCATCCTTTCCAAGCGACTGACCTTCACCGATGGCACGATCGGGTTCCAGGGGTCGCTGGTGCCCTATCTCAACTTGACGGCGACCACGACGACGAGCTCCGCCACAGTCACGGTCGTCGTCTCAGGCGAGGCGACCAATCCGAAGTTCACGTTCTCCTCCGTGCCGGCGCTGCCCCAGGACGAGATCCTGGCACAGCTCATCTTCGGTCAATCCATGTCCAAGCTGTCACCGCTGCAGATCGCGCAACTTGCCAGCGCCGCCGCGCAACTGGCCGGCGTCGGCGGTTCGACCTCGCTGCTCGAGAACCTGCAAAGCGCCATCGGCGTCGACGATCTCGACGTGACGACGGACGAGAAGGGCGGTACCGCGGTTTCGGCCGGCAAATACCTCAACGACCGTACCTATGTGACCATCCAGAAGGGCGACAAACCGGGTTCCGGCAAGGCCACGATCGACCTCAATGTCGGTCGCGGGGTGAAGCTGCGCGGGGAAGCCAATGACGCCGGCGAGGCCAAGGGCGGCGTCTTTTACGAACGCGAATATTGAAGTTGCGCCGCGCCGCATTGGCCAAGCGAACCAGGGGCGACCGCCGGTACGGGGCTCCTATCCTTATAAATGTATTGATTTAATCGCCCGCGGGGATTTTTTAGCGAATCCGCGTCGCGATAACAAATTTGCGTCAAGACTGTCGCTATCGCGCGAACCGGGTTGCAGCCAAAGATGCACATTCCCTGGCATGTTCCTGCTCCACACCGTCTTTTGACAACGCGGTCTGGATGCGGAATGTTAAAAGGCGGAAAGCCAACAATGGGAGCAAGTCATGGCAATCTATAAGAGCAATGGTGATCAGGTTCCGGATCACATCCGGAAAATGGCCAAAGAGGCCAAAAAGGGCGGCGTCGACCGCCGCGAATTTCTGGCCTTGGCCAGCGTCTTCGGCGCATCGACGGCAATGGCCTACGGCATGCTCGGCCTCGCCGATCCGACCCCGGCCAGGGCGGAGGACGTGCAGGGCAAGAAGGGCGGCGTCCTGAAGGTCGCGATGTCGATCAAGGATCCGAAGGATCCGCGCACGGCCGACTGGTCCGAAATCTCCAACGCCGAGCGCCAGGCGCTCGAGCCGCTGGTGAAATACACCAAGGAATACACCTTCGCGCCTTATCTGCTGGCAAGCTGGGACATCAATGACGACGCCACAGAATACACGTTGCATGTGCGGCCGGGCGTCGAATGGAACAATGGCGACAAGTTCACTGCCGACGATGTGATCAACAATTTCACCCGCTGGGCCGACAAGTCGGTGGAAGGCAACTCGATGCCTGGCCGCCTCGGTAGCCTCGTCGACGACACGACCAAGAAGCTGCGCGAGGGCTCCGTCGTCAAGGTCGACGACATGACGGTCAAGCTCAAGCTGACCAAGCCCGACATCGCCATCATACCGAACCTGTGCGACTATCCGGCGCTGGTCGTCCACAAAACCTTCGACGAGAAGGGCGCCAACTTCAAGAGCTGCCCGATCGGCACGGGCCCGTTCGAGCTGGTGTCCTACGACGTCGGCCAGAAGGTGGTCTACAAGCGCCGCACGACCGGCAAGTGGTGGCAGGGCGAGGCTTTCCTCGACGGCGTCGAGTTCATCGACTACGGCACCGATCCGGCCGCGACCGTCTCGGCTTTCGAGTCCGGCGAAGTCCATACCAATCACGAAACGACCGCCGACTACATCAAGATCATCGCCGATGTCGGCGCTCCGGCTTCGGAAGTCGTGACGGCGGCCACCGTGGTGTCGCGCTTCAACGTCACCAAGAAGCCCTATGACGACCAGAAGGTCCGTCAGGCCATGCTGCTTGCCGTCGACAACGCCACCGTGCTGCAGCTCGGCTACGGCAATGCCGGCACGCCGGCCGAAAACCACCATGTCGCGCCGATCCATCCGGAATACGTCAAGCTGCCCGAGGTCAAGCGCGACATCGCCAAGGCCAAGCAGATGCTGACGGAAGCCGGCAAGATCGATTTCGAGCACGAGCTGATCAGCAACGACGAGGACTATCACAAGAACACCACGGACGCGATCGCCGCCCAGTTGCGCGAAGCCGGCATCAAGGTGAAGCGCACCGTCCTGCCGAGCTCGACCTTCTGGAACGACTGGACGAAGTATCCGTTCTCGGAAACCAACTGGAACATGCGTCCGCTGGGCATCCAGGTCATCGCCATCGCATACCGCACCGGCGAAGCCTGGAACGAGACGGCCTACTCCAACCCGGACTTCGACAAGAAGGTGAACGAGGCGCTCGGCATCGCCGATGCGGAGAAGCGCAAGGTCGTGATGAAGGAGATCGAGCAGACGCTGCAGGATTCCGGCATCATCATCCAGCCCTACTGGCGCAAGCTCTACATCAACATCAAGCCCGAGGTGAAGAACCACTCGATGCACCCCACCTACGAGCACGACTTCGGCAAGGTCTGGCTCGATCAGGCGTGATCCATGGCGCGATGAATACGAGGGGCGACAGCCCTCGTATTTGCAGCTTCGTCGCCGTTGCATGACCTGCAGCGGTGGCGGGGCGCCATCCGCATTACGAAACAGGGTTGAACGTATCTGACCCCAACCCGGCCGGCAGGGGGGCATAAATGTTCTCATTCATCGCCAGACGCATCGGCACGATACTGCTCACGATGCTGTGCCTGACGCTGGTCGTCTTCTTCCTCGTCAATCTCGAGCCCAATCTGAAGAAGCTGGCGATCAGCCAGACCGAGATGCACACGCCCGCCGACCAGCTCGAAAGCTGGCTGGTCAATCATGGCTACCGGCAGAATTTCTTCCTGCGCTACGGCCAGTGGCTGGGCGTCCTGCCCAAGCATCCGATCACCGATCCGGCGACCGGCAAGACCACGCAGCGCTTTTCCTTCTGCAACGATCCCACGGAGCCGAAATTCTCAGGCGTGTTGCAGGGTGACTTCGGCTGCTCGACCAAGTTCAAGACGACCGTCGCGGCGAAGCTCTTTCCGGCGCTCGGCGCCACAGGCTTGCTGATGTTCTGGGTTCTGGCGGTGATGGTGCCGATCTCGCTGCTCATCGGCATTCTTGCCGGCATGCGCGAAGGGTCGCGCACGGACCGGACATTGTCCGTCGCCTCGATCGCTTCGACGGCGACACCCGAATATGTGTCGGGCGTCATCTTCACCGTCATCTTCGCATCCTGGCTCGGCTGGCTGAACGGCTCGGCAGCGTCCGCCAGCCAGGGCATCACCTTCTACAATTTCACGCTGCCGGTGATCACGCTGGCGATCTACGGCATAGGCTATATCGCGCGCATGACACGCGCCTCGATGGTCGAGGTGATGACGCAACAATATATCCGCACCGCCCGGCTGAAGGGCCTGTCCTTCAGCAGCGTGGTCATCAAGCATGCCTTGCGCAACGCGCTGATCGCGCCCTTCACCGTCATCATGCTGCAGTTCCCGTGGTTGCTCACCGGCGTCGTCATCGTCGAGGTGATGTTCCGCTACCAGGGCTTTGGCTACACGCTGGTCGAAGCCGCCGGCAACAACGACATCGATCTGCTGCTCGGCTGCTCGCTCGTCTCGGTGTTCATCGTGCTGATCACCCAGCTCATTTCCGATGTCGGCTACGCGTTTCTCAATCCGCGTATCAGGGTTCAGTAGGGGGAGGGCCGATGCAAACGGAATATATCAGCGCCTTCAACGTCGTCATCGGTGTGCTCTGGCGGTTCTGGCCGGTGTGGGTGGCGCTCATACTGGTGATGGGCGCCAGCTTTAGCTACAAGAAGCGGCTCGGCCTCTATGGCCAGCTCTTCGACAGCGGCGTCGGCATTGCCGGCGTGTTCATCTGCCTGTTCTGGCTGTTCACGGCGATCTTCGCCTCGACCATCTCGCCCTTCGACCCGCTGGCCCAGGTTTCGGTGATGAAGGACACGCTGCCCGGCGCGATCGAGCCGGCATCGAAGCTGGTCTATTATTTCGGCGGCGACAAGCTCGCCCGCGACGTGTTCTCGCGCATGGTCTATGGCAGCCAGATCGTGCTGATCATCGCGCCGGCCGCCACCGGCTTCGCGCTGATGGTCGGCATCACGCTCGGCCTGCCGGCCGGTTATTATGGCGGCAAGATCGACACGCTGTTGTCCTTCCTCGCCAATCTGGTGCTGGCCTTCCCGGTGATCCTTTTGTTCTA
>NZ_RZRX01000036.1:0-35420 GCF_003997405.1 Mesorhizobium sp. M2A.F.Ca.ET.042.01.1.1 | reverse complement strand
TGACCGGTCGAACCGGGACGAGCGAGACACTCCGAGGTGCTCACCGGCAGTCAATGTCGCGTACGTGTTTGGAACTCGCTATCCGTGAAGCCCATCTAGGCCAGCGCTCACAAATCCGCGCGCAAAAAGCCGGACATATGAGCGCAAGCGATCAGGTCAAATCATCTCCAGCCAAAGCCTTGCAAGCAGGGGGCCGTCCACATATGAGCACCGGAAGCACATGAAGCTGCCATTCGCAGGCCGGCATCATCTGAATATCGACACACCTAGCTTTCGCCGGCGGGCCTGATCCTCAATCTCGCAATGCGGTTCTTGTCGCGCTTCATGACGACGAAACGCTTGCCGTGGAAGGTGAAGGCCTGCTTTTCCTCGGGGATCGACTGTGTCTCATGGATGACGAGGCCGGCGATCGTCGTCGCCTCCTCGTCGGGCAGGTCCCAGTCGAGCGCGCGGTTCAAGTCGCGGATAGGCACGGTGCCGTCGACGACGACCGAGCCGTCGGCTTCTTTCTTGACGCCCTGCATGTCGATATCGTGCTCGTCGGCGATCTCGCCGACGATCTCCTCGATGATGTCTTCCAGCGTCACCAGCCCTTCGACCTCGCCATATTCGTCGACGACGATGGCGAAATGCGTCTTGCGCCGCAGGAAGGCGTTGAGCTGTTCCTGCAAGGTGGTGGTGTCCGGCACGAACCAGGGCTTCGCCGCGATCTTCATCACGTCGATCTGCGAAAAGTCGTTGCCGACCTCGTTGAGGGCCCTCAGCAGGTCTTTCGCGTGCAGGACGCCGACGATGTTGTCGAGCGAGCCCTTCCACAGCGGCATTCGGGTGTGCGGACTCGTCAGGATCTCGCGCACCACCGCCTCCGGCGCATTGTCGGCATTGACGGAGCGCATATTGGTGCGGTGGACCATGACGTCCGACACTTCGAGCTCATCAAGCTCGAAGAGGCCCTCGAGCCGGTTGCGCTCCTCGCGGCCGGCTTCGCCGTCGCGACGCGGATCGTCGCTGTCATGATCCTTGCCGTTGCGCTCGGACCGCTGCTGCTGCTCGATTGGCCGCAGCGCGTAGCCGAAAGCGGCAAGCAACCGGGCGCGGAACAGGAGCGCCACGATCACGATGGCGGCGAGGACGGCTGCGACGATCCAGCCGGCGTCGATCATCCGGAACGGCTCCTCTTGGACCGTTCGGGATGGCTTGTCTTGAGCGCCGCTGGATGGCTCATCTTGAGGAAGGAAAGCACTTCCGAGGGCGGCACGTCCTTGGCGATGAACGACTGGCCGATGCCGCGCGTCAGGATGAAGGTCAGCGCGCCGCGCGAGACCTTCTTGTCCTGGGTGATGAAGGAAAGCAGCGCCTCGGCGTCCGGCAACTCGCCGGGAATATCGGCCATGCGCCAGGGCAGGCCGACGGCGCTGAGATGCGCCTCGACGCGTTCCGCGTCGTCCGGGCTCGCCAGGTTGAGCCGCGCCGAAAAGCGATGCGCCAGCGCCATGCCGATGGCGACGCCCTCGCCATGGACGAGGCGGGACCCGTCATATTGCGTGGCGGCTTCCAGGGCATGGCCGAATGTGTGGCCGAGATTGAGCAGCGCGCGGTCGCCGGTCTCGAACTCGTCCCGGGCGACGACGTCGGCCTTGGCACGGCAGGCCTCGGCGATCGCCTCGACGCGCGCCGGGCCGCCAGCAAAGACGTCGCGCCAGTTCTGTTCCAGCCAGGCGAAGAAGGCCGGGCGATCGATCAGCCCGTATTTGGCAAGCTCGGCATAGCCGGCGCGGAACTCGCGGATGGGCAGCGTATCGAGGACTTGGGTGTCGGCCAGCACCAGCCTGGGCTGGTGGAAGACGCCGACCAGGTTCTTGCCGCGCGGGCTGTTGATACCGGTCTTGCCGCCGACGGAGGAATCGACCTGCGCCAAGAGCGAGGTTGGGATCTGCACGAAATTCATGCCGCGCCGCACGATGCCGGACGCAAAGCCGGCGAGGTCGCCGATGACGCCGCCGCCGAGCGCGATCACCACGTCGCGGCGTTCGAGCTTGGCGGCGAGCACGCCGTCGACCACCTGCTCGAGATGGGCGAAGCTCTTGGTCTTCTCCCCGGCGGGCAATGTGATGACGGCGGACTGGATGCCGCCCTTCTCCAATCCCGCCTTCAGCGTGTCGAGATGCGCGGCGGCGACGTTCTCGTCGGTGACGATGGCCGCGCGGGTGCCAGGAAGCCGGCGCGCGATCTCCTCGCCGGCGCGCGCCAGCAATCCGGAACCGATAAGCATGTCATAGGCGCGGTCGCCGAGTCCAACCTCGACCTTCACCGGTTCGGCGTGGCTCACGGCTGCACCTCGTCATTTGTGGCGCCTGTAGCGCCCGTCGCGATCGCCTCGACGCCGAGATGGGCGCAGAGCGCCGCGACGACTTCGCCGGCGATGATCTCCTTGCGGTCGTCGCGCGTCGGCACGGTGAGGTCGGCGGCGGCATAGACCGGATAACGCTCGCCCATCAGCTTTTCCAGCACGGCGCGCGGATCGGGGTTCTTCAAGAGCGGCCGGTTCTGCTTCTTGGAGACGCGCTCCATCAAGAGGTCCAGATCGGCCTTCAGCCAGACCGATATGCCATGCGCGGAAATCGCCTCGCGCGTCTGCGCGTTCATGAAGGCGCCGCCGCCGGTCGACAGCACCTGCGGGCCGTTCTCCAGCAGGCGCAGGATCACGCGCTGCTCCAGCGCGCGGAATTCCGGCTCGCCATAGCGCTCGAACAGTTCCGGAACCGTCATGCGCGAGACGCTTTCGATCTCCTGATCGCTGTCCATGAAGGGCAGCGACAGCATCGTCGCCACCTTGCGGCCTATCGCCGTCTTGCCGGCCCCCATCAGCCCGACGAAGACGATCGAACGGCTGCCGAGCCGTTCGACCAGCGCGGCACAGCCTTCGTCCGTCGGATTTGGTGGCAGAGCGTTCATAGGGGCCTCTTTGCGCCGTATCGACATCAAAAGCTTGTTTGCGTCAAGCGCGGGTGCACGAACGTCCTAAGCTTAGGAGCTTTTCCGGCAAAACCTGCGGCGAGCGGAATCCTTCGTCCTTGAATTGCCCGGTTTGGCGTCCCATAAGGGCACAGGGCTTTGGAAACGCAGAACAACAAGACGGGCGAAATTTGAATGCCGACTTTGTTTCGCTTCGTCGTGACGCTGGCGGTTCTTGCGGGCATTGCCTATGCCGCGATGTTCGCGCTGGCGATGTTCGTGGAGCCCAAAAAAGCGGAAATGAGCATCCGCATTCCCGCCGAAAAGCTCAATCCCAAGAAGAACTGACAAACCCGGCCCGATGAACAGCGCCGCCCGCATCGAAGCCTTCCTCGAGATGATGAGCGCCGAACGAGGGGCGGCCGAGAACACGCTTGCCTCCTACCGCCGCGACCTGGAGGACGCTTCCGAAGCAATCAAGGGCGGACTTGCGGGCGCTGGATCGGCCGACATCCGCGCCTATCTCGACGACATTGCCGCGCGCGGCTTCGCGCCGACCTCGCAGGCGCGCAAATTGTCGGCGATCCGCCAGTTCTTCAAATTCCTCTACGCCGAGGGACTGCGCGGTGACGACCCGACCGGCACGCTGGACAGCCCGCGCAAGGGCCGGCCGCTGCCGAAGACGATGAGCGAGGCCGAGACCGGCCGCCTGCTCGACCGGGCGGCGCAGGAAGCCGGCGAAGCTGGTCCGGATGGCGACCGGATGGCGGCGTTGCGCCTGCACGCGCTGGTCGAGGTGCTCTACGCCACGGGCCTGCGCGTGTCGGAGCTGGTCGGCCTGCCGGTGACGGTGGCGCTGCGCGACGACCGCTTCTTCATGGTGCGCGGCAAGGGCGACAAGGAACGCATGGTGCCGCTGTCGGCCAAGGCGCGCACGGCCATGCGCGCCTGGCTTACCGCAAGGGCCGAGCGCCCGGCCTTTGCCGAGAGCCCTTTCCTGTTTCCCGCCTCCTCCGACAGCGGCCATCTTTCCCGGCAGGTTTTCGCCCGCGATCTCAAGGGCTTGGCCGCACGGTCGGGGATAGCCGCGGCCAAGATCTCGCCGCATGTGCTTCGCCATGCTTTTGCCAGCCATCTCCTGCAGAACGGCGCCGATCTCAGAGCCGTTCAGCAACTCCTTGGCCATGCCGACATCTCGACCACGCAGATCTACACCCATGTGCTGGAGGAGCGGCTGGTGCGGCTGGTCAACGATCATCATCCGCTTGCCGACTAGGCCTCATATCGCTATGTGAGGGCGACGTTCCACCGCCCGGAGCCGGCATTTCAGCGGTTCCGCCAGCCATTTCGCCTTCCGACGGATCGGTCCGCTCAAGCATGTACAACTACCTCGACTTCGAAAAGCCGGTGCAGGATCTGGAGCTCAAGATCCTCGAGCTGAAGAAGCTTGCCGAGAACGGCGAGGCGGTCGATGTCGCCGAAGAGATCAGCCGGCTGGAAAAGCGTTCGCGTGACGCGTTGCGCGACCTCTACAAGGCGCTCACCCCCTGGCAGAAGGTGCAGGTCGCGCGCCATCCCGACCGCCCGCATTGCGTCGACTACATCAAATGGCTGTTCACCGATTTCACGCCCTTGGCCGGCGACCGCAATTTCGGCGACGACCAGGCGATCGTCGGCGGCTTCGCCCGCTTCCGCGGCGAGCCGGTGGCGGTGATCGGCCAGGAAAAGGGTTCGGACACGGCAAGCCGTATCAAGCACAATTTCGGCTCGGTGCGGCCGGAGGGCTACCGCAAGGCGGTGCGCCTCATGGAACTGGCCGACCGTTTCAAGATCCCGCTTCTGACGCTGGTTGACACCGCCGGCGCCTATCCCGGCGTCGGCGCCGAGGAGCGCGGCCAGGCCGAAGCGATCGCACGTTCGACTTCCGCCTGCCTTTCGCTGAAAGTGCCGTCGATCTCGGTGGTCATCGGCGAAGGCGGTTCCGGCGGCGCCATCGCGATCGCCACCGCCAACCGGGTCTACATGCTGGAGCACGCCATCTATTCGGTGATCTCGCCGGAGGGTGCCGCTTCGATCCTGTGGCGCGACACCACCCGCTCGAAGGACGCGGCGACCAACATGAAGATCACCGCGCAGGATCTTCTCGAGATGAAGATCATCGACGCCATCATTCCCGAGCCGATCGGCGGCGCCCAGCGCGCGCCTGAAACGGTCATTGCCTCCACCGGCGACCTCATCGCCAGGACGATGAAGGACTTTGCCGGCGCCAACACCGATTTCCGCGAGCAGCGCCGCGAGAAGTATCTGGCGATGGGCCGCAGCCTTTAATCGGGCCTCTGCTGGTAAACTGTGGCGGCAACGACCAATTTCGCCACAAAAATGCCGCCGGATTCCGCTCAATGGAAATCGCCGTGAGGGGTTTGCGGTAAGGAATTTTCAAGGTTAACGGGCTTACGGTCCACTGGTGTTCAGCCTGCGGGCCCGGCCATGCCGAGAGTCGTTGGCCCGAGAGAAGAGACGTAGCCGCACCGATGTTTGCCAAGCTTGCCCGCACCGGAGTCCTGATCGCCGCCATCGGCGTCGCCGGCTGCAATGATTCGTCGATGAAGGATTTCGCGCCGGAGGCCAACAAACCGCTGCCGGATAAGATCCTTGCCGACATGAAGGCCAAGGGCATGGTGCGCACCTCCTCGGTGATGGCGCGCATCTTCAAGGAAGAAGGCAAGCTGGAGATCTGGAAGGCCAAGACCAACGGCCGCTACGATCTCGTCGCCACTTACGACATCTGCAAATGGTCGGGAAAGCTCGGCCCCAAATACACCGAGGGCGACCGCCAGGCGCCGGAAGGCTTCTACACGGTTCGCCCGTCGCAGATGAACCCGCGCTCGAATTACCATCTGTCCTTCAACATCGGCTTCCCCAACGCCTATGACCGCGCCAATGGCCGCACCGGCCAGAACCTGATGGTGCACGGCGCCTGCTCGTCCTCCGGCTGCTATTCGATGACCGACGCGCAGATCGAGCAGATCTATGCCTTCGGCCGCGACGCCTTCCAGGGCGGCCAGACCGAGTTCCAGATCCAGGCCTTCCCCTTCCGCATGACCGCCGCAAACATGGCGCGCTACCGCAACGACCCGAACTACGAGTTCTGGAAGATGCTGAAGGTCGGCTACGACAATTTCGAGATCACCAAGGTGCCGCCGAAGGTCGACGTCTGCGAGAAGCGCTACGTCTTCAATCAGGTCGCGCCTGAAGGCACCACCTTCGACCCGACCGGCCCCTGCCCCCCGACGACGCAGCCGGATTCGCTGAAGACCGCTTTCGCCAGTTACGAGAAGAGCTACGACGCAGCCTTCAATTCGGCTGTGAATTCCAGCAACCCGCCGCCGAAGCCGACCATTGCCGGCATCAAGGAAGCCAGCATCGTCTCCGACTGGTCGAAGCGCCGCGCCCGCGGCGAGCGCGTGCCGATTGAGCCGCCGTCGATGAATGCGGATGGCTCGGTGACGGAAACGACCCGCATGGGCCGTATCGATTCGCCGGCCGGCCGCAAGATGGCCGCGCTCGACGCGGAAAAGGAAGCCAAGCGCAAGGCCGAAGAGCAGCGCCTGGCGGCGATCGAGGCAGCCAAGGCCGCCAAGGAACAGGCCAAGGCGCAAGCGCTGGCCGAGAAGGAAGCCGCCAAGCAGGCCGCGCAGCAGCCGGTCGTCACCGCCGGCGTCGAGCCAGCGCCTGCGCAGGAAACCCAGCAGGCCGCCGACGCCGACCAGGGCACCGTGTCGAAGCTGAAGAAGAAGCTGCTCGGCATGTTCGGCGGCTGAGACCCAATGCATGTCGCCCAAAAGCATGCCCTCGGGCATTGACCCGAGGGTGTAAGGCGGTTTTGGGATAACGACATGCATGAACAAAAGGCAAAGCCGCCCGCCATCTACGATCTCAAGGGACTGAACTGTCCGTTGCCGGTGCTGAAAGCCCGCAAGCGGCTGGCCGCCATGCGGCCGGGCAGCCGGCTTTGGCTGGAAACCACCGATCCGCTCGCGGTCATCGATATCCCGGCCTTCTGCGCCGATGCCGGTCACCAATTGGTCGAAACGGCCGCGGTCACCGGCGGTCATCGTTTCCTGGTCGAGCGCGGCAGCGCGGCCTGAGCCGGCGTCGTTTTTTTTGCTTATAGCCCGGCTATTGCCAGCGGATTGGACTCGAGCGCGGCCCGGTCCGGCGTGTCGATCGACGGTTTGTTGGTGAAGGCCGCGAACAGGCGCTGGATATAGTCCTGCGGCATGTCCAGCGTGATCAGCACCAGCCTGGTGCCGCGCTGGCCGTCGGGCCAGGCCGGCAGCCTTGCCGGCGGATGCAGGATCTTCTGCACGCCATGAATGACAAGCGGTCGCGACGGATCCTCCGCAAGCTCGATGACGCCCTTCATGCGCAGCAGCTTCTCGCCATGTGTCGAGCTCAGAAGGTCGAGGAACATCTCGATCGCCGAGAACGGCACCGGGCCGTCATGGACGAGCGAATGGGTGCGCACGCGCATATCATGGCGATGCTCATGGTGGTGATCATGATCGCCGTCATGATGGCCATGATCGTGGTGATGATCCTGATCATGGCCATGATCTTGATCATGCGCCGCCTCTTCGCCAAGCCAGCGCCGCACGTCGGCGGACTTGGTTGCAGGATCATAGAGGCCGCAATTGAACAGCGCCGCGGCGCCGGCCTCGTTGACGTCGAGCACGACGGCGCCCGGATTGACCTTCTTCAGCCTTGCCCGCAACACCTCGACCTCGGCCGCATCGGCAAGGTCTGTCTTGGTCAGCACGATGCGATCGGCCACCGCTGCCTGTTTCACCGCCTCGACATGGGCGTCGAGCGTTGCCTCGCCATTGACGGCGTCGACCAGCGTGATGACGCCGTCGAGCCGGAAGGCCTGCACCAGTGCAGGATGCGCCATGATCGACTGCAGCACCGGCGCCGGATCGGCGAGGCCCGTCGTCTCGACGACGACGCGGGCGAGTTTCGCGATGCGACCGGTCTGCAGCCGGTCGACTAGATCGGCAAGCGTGTCGACCAGGTCGCCGCGCACCGTGCAGCAGAGGCAGCCGTCGGAAAGCTGGATGATGCCGTCGGATGCCTGCTCGACCAAAAGATGGTCGATCGCCACCTCGCCGAACTCGTTGATGATCACCGCCGTATCGGCAAGCGCCGGATCCTTGAGCAGCCGGTTGAGCAGCGTCGTCTTGCCGGCGCCGAGAAAGCCGGTGAGAACGGAGACGGGGATGGGAAAGCCGCCCTTCATGATCCCTAGTTCGCCTTGGCGGGCTGGTCGCCTTGCGCTGCGGCGGCTGCCGTTCCGGTCGCCGCCGGCTCGGCGCCGTTCGGCGCCGGCCTGTCGGGCCGCCAGCTCGGCACCGGCACGTCGGCATAGTTCTGATCGGTCTGGTCGACGAACGCCTTCGGCGCCGGGCCGGTGGCGCCGCCGAGGCCGACCGCGATCAGCGTCGGATGGTCGAGCTTCACCTGATAGGGCGACTTGGGCTTATCCTTGGCAGCGACTTCGGGGGCTGCCTCGGATTGCTCCTCCTTCGGCTTCTTCTTGCAGATCTCGTCATGCATGTCGTTGGGCGACAGCGTGTCGCCATAGGGCTTGAGAGCGGCCAGCGTCGTCGAACCCTCCGCCCGCGTATCGAAACCCTGGTCGAGCAGCTTTGCCGCCGCCTCGGCGCGGCTGACCGCCGATTTCTCGCCAAGCACCACGGCGACCAGCGTGCGGCCGTTGCGCGTCGCGGAGCCGATCATGTTGAAGCCGGAAGAGCAGACGAAGCCGGTCTTCATGCCGTCGGCGCCGGGATAGCGGCCGATGAGCAGATTATAGTTCGGGAGCGCCTTCTTGCCGACGGCAAGGCCTTCGATCGAGAACCAGGGCGCATACTGTGGAAAATCATTGCGCAGCGCCGTCACCAGCACGGCGAGGTCGCGCGCTGTGGTGTATTGTTCCGGCGAATAGAGCCCGTTCGGGTTGACGAAATGCGTTCCGACCATGCCGAGGCGGGCCGCCTCGGCGTTCATGCGGTCGGCGAAGGCCGCCTGCGATCCGCCGATATTCTCGCCCACGGCCATGGCGATGTCGTTGGCCGATTTGACCAGCATCATCTTCAGCGCATTGTCGAGCCGCATCACCGAGCCGGGCTTGAAGCCCATCTTGCTCGGCGGCTCGCCGGCCGAATGCTTCGTCACCTTGATCGGCGAATCAAGCGCCACCTCACCGGCCTGGATGGCACGGAAGGCGACATAGGCCGTCATCAGCTTGCTGAGCGAGGCCGGATACCAGCGCTTGAACGCGTCCTGATGCTCCAGAATGGACCCGCTCTTGAGGTCGAACAGGACCACCGGATTGGCGCGCGCAACGCCGGCAAACGCCGGAAGCGCCAACGCGCCCGCCAGCAACAGGTTGAGGAAATGCCTCTGCCGCATGATCAAATCCGAAATCGCCTCTTGCCGTAATCGCCACCGGGTCCGTAAGATTTCGTTACCCATCGCCAGCATAAATGCGGCCCGGCCCCTCGACCCGGACCCCATTGTTGCGGTGCTATTTACCCTATGTGACGCCAAAATGGCAAAGTTCAACACAATCACAATTGCTGAGCATCGGTTCTGAACCGACCGCCGCCAATCAACCAAGAGATGGACCGATCATGCCGATTCTCAACCGCGCCGCACAAATGCAGGAAGAAGTCGCCGGCTGGCGACGCCATCTCCACCAGACGCCGGAACTGAATTTCGACGTCTTCCAGACCGCCAGCTTCGTCACCGAGAAGCTGAAGGCCTTCGGCTGTGACGAAGTAGTGACGGGATTGGGCAAGACCGGCGTCGTCGGCATCATCCGCGGCCGCAAGGGCGATGGCCCGACGATCGGACTGCGCGCCGACATGGACGCGCTGCCGATCGACGAGATCACCGGCAAGCCATGGGCCTCGACCGTGCGCGGCAAGATGCATGCCTGCGGCCATGACGGCCATACCGCGATGCTCTTGGGCGCCGCCAAATATCTTGCCGAGACGCGCAATTTCGCCGGCACCGTGGCGGTGATCTTCCAGCCGGCCGAGGAAGGCGGCGGCGGCGGCAACGAGATGGTCAAGGACGGCATGATGGAACGCTTCGACATCGAGAAGGTGTTCGGCATGCACAATATGCCGGGCCTGCCGGTCGGCCAGTTCGCCATCAAGCCCGGTCCGATCATGGCCGCGACGGCCGAGTTCACCATCACCGTCAAGGGTCGCGGCGGCCATGCCGCGATGCCGCACGGCACGATCGATCCCATCGTCATCGCCAGCCAGCTGGTCGGCGCGCTGCAGACCGTCGCCTCGCGCAGCACCGATCCGGTCGAGGCCGTGGTGGTGTCGGTCACGAAGTTCCACGCCGGCGATGCCTATAACGTCATCCCCGAAAGCGCTGAGATCGCCGGCACGGTCCGCACGCTGAAGAAGGAGGTGGCCAAGAAATCGGAAGAGCGCATCCGCGCGCTCTGCGCCGGGCTGGCCGCCGCCTTCGGCGCCACCATCGAGGTCGACTACGACGCCAACTACCCCGTCACCTTCAATCATGCGCAAGAGACGGTCTTCGCCAGCGATGTCGCCGCCGACGTCGCCGGCGACGCGCATGTCCATCGCGCTATCCAGCCGGTGATGGGCGGCGAGGATTTCTCCTATATGCTGGAAGCCCGCCCCGGCGCCTTCATCTTCATCGGCAACGGCGACTCGGCCGGCCTGCACCACCCTGCCTACGACTTCAACGACGAGGTCATCCCGCACGGCATGAGCTATTGGGTGAAGCTGGCGGAAACGGCCTTGGCCGCTTGACGCGCAGGCTTGGCAAGAGGAGGCGGCCGCCTATCGCAGACGGCCGCCTGATCGGCTTTCAGACTCCTCTTGGCGAACCGGCCCGAAGCGTTTATGTGTCGGGCCGCGTGGTCCCGTAGCTCAGTAGGATAGAGCGGCAGATTCCTAATCTGTAGGTCACAGGTTCGATTCCTGTCGGGATCACCAAGGGTCGTGTCCCACCAGATGGTGTAGCTGAGGGTTGTGGAGCCGCTCGCGAGCGCGCCGTTAGTAGCGCTGTAGCGAGCGAGCGGCCTGTCGGTGGTCATCGGCGCTTTCCGGCAGGGCCTGGATTATTGACGCGCGACAGGGCGGAGATCGTGTTCCACTAACGCCGACCGCCGTCTCAAGGATTGCGCCGTTTGCGGCGTTGCTCCAGCTGTGGCCTACAGACGCTATTTGGTTGAACCTGCAAGCAGGCCGGAAATGAGGTATCGATTGAGGAAGATCACCAGCAGGCAGGGCACCGCAATGGTGATAGAACCGCCGGCCATGATAAGCCCGTAGTCGACGAAGTTCTTCCCTGCGAATTCCGGGATCAGAACCGTCAGCGGCTTTGTGTCCTTGGGTGAGAAGACGAGCGGCACAACATATTGCCCCCAGGCGCCGAGGAAGGTGAGAATGGCAGTCGCCGTAAGTCCTGGTGCAGCGATCGGCGCGATGATGGAAAACAGGATGCGCATGTGGCTTGCCCCGTCGATACGCGCCGCCTCTTCCAACGATCGTGGCAGCGTGTCCATGACGCCTTTCAGGAGCCAAAGGCAAAGCGGCAGGAACGCCGAGACGTAGATGAGCGTCACGCCGAGATAGGCGTCGATCTGCCGGAGCGACACCATCAGCCGAAACAGCGGGATGAGCACCGCGTATCCCGGCACCGCCATGGTCCCCACCACAGCATAGAAAAGCACCTCACGTCCGGGAAAGTTCAGGCGGGCGAAGGCATAGGCCGCAAGCAGCGACATCAGCACGCAAAGCACGGTGGCGGCACCCGAAGTGAGTATGCTGTTGAAAAGCGCAAGCCGGAACTCACCGGCCACGTCGACGCCTCCCATATGCCCATCGAGCACGCCAAGAAGCCTCAGGTAGTGCTCGCCGGTGGGATGCTCGGGAAAAAGATGAAGCGGCCGCGCATTGAACTCGACCGTCGGCGTGAGGCTGGAGGCGAGTGTCCAGTAGATCGGAAGAAGCGACCAGGCGAGCAGCAGCGCAACGCCGGCCCAGATTCCAAGACGGATGTGCCAAGGTTCCTTCATCAGTCGAGCCTCGTGCTGCGGTGGATGCGCAGCACATAGCCAAGCGATATGGCGAGCGAAATGAAGGTGACCATCAGTGACAATGCCATGCCGTAGGAGAAATTGAGTTTCTTGAAGGCCTCAAGATAGATCTGCAGCAGGATCGGCCGCGTCTCCAGACTGTTGCGGGCAAGCACGATCGCTTCGTCGAACAGGTTGAAGGCTGACACCGTGGCATTGGTCATCGCCACCGCGATCGCCCCGCGCGTCAGCGGCAAGGTAATATTGCGGAACATCACAAGGCGACTGGCGCCGTCCATGCGCGCGGCCTCATAGAGGTCGCCCGGAATGCTTTGCATCGCCGCCAGCACGATAACGATGGTCAGCGGCAACATGCGCCAGATATGCACCACCGAGACCGCAAGCATGGCGCTGGTGCTGTTGTTGAACCAGAGGTGGCCCTCGTAGTCCAAACCGATCATCACCAGCAGCCCGTTGAGCAGGCCAGGGCCGGGCGAATAGATCCATTGCCATATGACGCCGCTGACCACGCCGGGCAGCGCCCACGGCAGGACAACGGCTGCCAACACCCACTGACGCCCGCTCTTCAACTGATTGATGAGTGAAGCCGCCAGGACCCCCAGCACCGTCTCGGCGAAAACGGCGATTACGACATATTTGAAGGTGTTGAGCCAAGCCTGTCCCACCTCTACGTCGCTGAAGACGCGCGTATAGTTGGAGATGCCGACGAACGGGGTTCCTGCTTGCATCGGGTTGACGCGGTGCAAGCTGTCCCATGCGGTGCTCAGCAATGGGTAGAAAACGAGCCCGCCCATGGTGAGCAGGATCGGCAGCACCATCAAAAAGGCGGTCGTGGCGTCCCCAACTTTGCGGGCGCCACGACCTTGTCGCGGGAGGACAGTTACCGCTTGCGACGTCACTGCTTCACGGCTTCAGCCGCGGCCTCGGCGATACGCTGAACGGCCTGGTCCACACTGATCTCACCCTTTGCCGCGCTGTTGATCGAGGTGTTTACGGCCAGCGAGAATTGCGGATACCAGGCGGGCGCGCCGGATGGGAACAACGCCTCGACGGTTGGCGCCTGCTCCACAAGCGCCTCGCCGCTGACCAGCTTGCCCTGTTGCTGCAGCTCTGCGAGCGCGGACGTGCGCGTCGGCAATACCCCGTTTCCGTAGTTGTGGATCTGATAGTCCTTGGATGTCATCCATTTGATGAATTCCTTGGCCGCTTCCGGGTTCTGGGCATTCCTTGGGATGCCGAGGCCCTCCAGCAACCCGAACGAGCGCGTCTTGCCGCTTTCGGTGGCGACCGGAATTGCCTGAACCTGTCCGGCAACGACAGACTGTGCGGGGTCATTGTAAGCGCCAAGGCGGCCCGGTTCGCCGCTGATCATGATGCTGGTCAGGCCCTTGGCGAAAAGTGTCTCATTGATCTCGCTGTCTTTAAGACCGGTGGAGGCGGGATCAACCAGGCCATCCTTCAAGAGCATCATCTCGAAGGCCATCGCTTTGTAGCCGGCCGAGTCCGGCGCCGTGAACAGAGGTTTCATATCCTTGTCGAAAAGATCTCCGCCAAACGCCTTGGTCAGAAGATACCAGCTTGTCGATGCGCCTTCGGTCGCGGAAAGCGGCAGGCCGATCGGATACTTTACGATTCCCTTGGCCTTGACGGCCTTCGCCGCCGCCACAAGCTCGTCGAGCGTCTTTGGCATGACGGTCACGCCGGCATCGGCGAACTGCTTCTTGTTCACCAGCATGACGCGAAAGTCATTTGTGTAGGGAATGGCCAGAACCTTGCCGTTCACGTTGAAGATCGTCGACCCCTTGATGTCATCTAGGGTCGCGGCGTCAACGGTGTCGTTGAGCGGCGTATACCAGTCTGCCGCAGCGAACTGGCCGGTCCAGGACCAGTCGAACTCGGTCACGTCAGCCGGCGCCGTGCCAGCCAGCAACGCCGTTGAAATCTTCACCGACACGTCGTCCCATGACGCCGTCTGCAGATCAAGCTTGATGCCGGTGGCTTTCTCGAAATCAGCCACCATGTTTGCATCCTGAGGCGAGGGCAGGAGCACCGAAACTGTTTGTCCCGCAAAGGGCTTGGCATCATCGGCCAGCGCAATTCCGCTGGTAATGGCCATCAAAACGACGCTGAAGGCGAAGACCAGATCAGACTTCGGCAAACGCATGATTATCTCCCGTGACGTCGCGAGCGGGCAGCATTGTTCCCACTATGCTTTTTGGCCGCTGCCCGCACCAATAGACGGTAACGCTATCGCTGGAAATTCTGATATTCTTGCCGGTTTCGACCCAAATTTTCAGGTTTTTCAGCCCTGCGGTCTGTCGCAGCAGCAAAAAATCCGGCGCTGGTGATGAAGCGTCAACGTCCGGGTGATGTTTCAGGCGCGGAAGCGGCGCCGGTAGTCCTTCGGCGTACAGCCAACCTGCCGCTGGAAGGCATCGTAAAAGCGACTGAGAGAGCCGTGGCCACTTTCGAAAGCCACCTCGATAATTGCCATGTCGCTGTCGGCCAAAAGCTTCAGTGCGTGGTTGAGCCGCCGGCGGCGCAGATATTGCGCGATGGATTGTCCCAGGACCTTCTGAAAGGTCGCGGTTGCGTTCGTCGGATGGAGTCCGCCGACAAGCGCTACGTCCGCAACGTTGATCGGCCTGGCGAATTCGTTGTTGATGAAGGTCGTCATCTGCTGCACCCGCGCAACCACCCGCCGGTCGGCGACATGCATCGCCTGGCGCCGATGTTCAGCTTCGAGGGCGCCCAGGCCTATCTCGGCGATGCGCGGGTCGGCCGCCAGCCGCCGAAGACGAAGGCGAACCTCGTCGCGTAATATGTCGGCGGCCAGTTCGCTGTTGGTGTCCCACTCTCGCGCCCAGCGCGTCACCAATAATGTGTCGGCAGCGTCGATGGACGAGCCCGTGACGACGTGACCCGCCATGAGGTCGTTCTTGAAATCACTTGAGACCGCAAGGGACAGCAGATCGGCGAATGGCACGTAGATGCAGACGAGCTCCGTTCCGTCACCAGCAGATATCACCTGGTGAGGAACAGCGGCCCAGAAGCAGTAGATGGCACCTTCGCGCAGGCTGACCTGCTTGCCATTGATGAGATAGGTCATGCCGCCGCGCGTGATGACGTTGAGTTCCACATGGTCGTGCCAGTGGGCTTCCGGCATAGGCTCCACGATATGCGTCTCAGCCAGGAATTCATCCGGCTTGAGAAAACGGTTGCCGGTCTGGCGCGGGTCAAGCTGACGCATTCGCTCCCTCCGTTTTGCGCGCCCCGGCTAGCGCGGTTCCACTTAAAAACCGGAAATATCAATTGCATTCAAGCAAGCATTTTCCGGTTTCCAATGGCAATAGGGAAGCTGCGTCGAAAGCGCATAGCAAGGACTGGATACCCGCAATGCCCAAGATCTGTCTCGTCGGCGCCGGAAGCACGGTGTTCGCCCGCAACATCCTCAGCGACGTGCTGAGCAATGAAGCTCTCTCGCGTTGCGAAATCGCGCTTCACGATCTCGATCCGGACCGCCTTGCCACCTCCGAGATCATGACACGCCGCATCTGCCGCGCGCTTGGGATCGAGGACGAGGTAGGGCTTGTCGCGACAGTCGATCGGGCAATCGCCCTCAAGGACGCCGACTTCGTCATCCTGATGATGCAGGTGGGCGGCTATAAGCCGGCCACCGTCACCGATTTCGAAGTCCCGAAAAGGTTCGGCCTGAGGCAGACCATTGCCGACACTCTGGGCATCGGCGGCATCTTCCGGGCTCTGCGTACAATTCCCGTCGTGTTTGCCATCGCCGACGACATGCGCAAACATTGCCCGCAGGCGCTGATGATGAACTATGTGAACCCGATGGCCATGATCAGCTGGGCCATGGCAGAGGGCTATCCGGACATTCGCTATGTCGGCCTGTGTCACTCCGTTCAGGAAACGTCGCAATTCCTGGCCCGCACTCTCGGCGAGGATATTGCCGACATCGACTATCTGTGTGCCGGCCTCAATCATGTGGCCTTTTTCCTCAAATTCGAAAAACGCCTACCCGGCGGCGGCCGTGTAGACCTTTACCCACGGCTTCGGCAGATTGCCCGCGATGGGACTTTTCCCGTCGATGATGCAGTTCGTTTCGCGGTCATGAAGCACTTCGGCCATTTCGTTACCGAGAGTTCCATCCACTTTTCGGAATACACGCCCTGGTTCATCAAGCGCGGACGCGAGGACTTGCTGGAAGAATTCAGGTTGCCGCTCGACGAATACATCACCCGTTGCGAAAGACAGGTCGCGCAATGGCATGAACTGCGCCACGAACTGGAAGACGAGAGTCGGCCGATCGAAGTCTCGCGCAGCAAGGAGTATGCTGCCGCCATCATTCATGCCTGCGTGACGGGTGAGCCAAGCCTGATCTACGGCAATGTCGCCAACCGGGGCCTAATCGAAAATCTGCCATCGCACGCTGCGGTTGAAGTTCCTTGCCATGTCGATCGCAACGGCATTCAGCCTATCCGCATCGGACGTATCCCGGTTCAGCTTGCCGCCATCATGCGGAGCAACATCAATGTGCAGGAGCTGGCCGTGACGGCCGCTCTCACCGGGAAGCGCGAGCACATCTACCACGCAGCCGCCATGGACCCTCACACGGCAGCGGAGCTTTCGCTTGCCGAAATCGATTCCCTGGTGGATGCGCTGATCGAAGCTCATGGCAGCTTGTTGCCCGCTTTTGCTCGGACTGCCCAATGAGTGGCTTCGACCTGTCGGGAAAGGTTGCCATCGTCACCGGCGCACAACGCGGGATCGGACTGGGTGTTGCTACTGAACTGGCGCGCGCCGGAGCGCAAGTCGTCCTGACGGGCATAAAGGACGTCGACGGCTATCGCGCCGCCGCCAACATTTGCGAAATGGGTCTGGCAGCAACTTATCGCCGCATGGATACAAGCGATGAGTCGGAGGTCACGCACGTGATCGATGATATCTTTGCCGAGATGGGTCGACTTGATATTGCCGTCGCCAATGCTGCGATCTATCCGAACACCAATATCGCATCGATTACGCCCGACGAGTGGGACAGCGTCATGGCGGTCAACCTGCGAGGGCCCTTCCTGCTGGCGAAGGCTTGCCTGCCCTATTTTCAGCGGCAGCGCCACGGCCGGGTGGTCTTTTTGTCCTCAATAACGGGTGCGCGCGTATCTTCTCCTGGGTATTCTCACTATGCGGCTAGCAAGGCAGGAATTCTGGGCTTCATGCGCACGGCGGCCCTCGAATTTGCGCCTTGGAACGTTACGCTGAATGCCGTTGAGCCGGGCAACATCCTGACAGAGGGCGTGATGGAGCATCAGTCACAAAGTTTCGTGGATGCACAATGCGCCGCCGTGCCGCTTCGCCGTCTCGGCACACCGCAGGACGTTGCCCACGCGGTGCGTTTTCTCGTTTCCGATGAAGCGGCTTACATCACCGGCCAAAGTATCATCGTAGACGGCGGGCAGACCTTGCCCGAAATGTCGACCGCGATCCTGCCGGAAGCGGCGCGTTGAAGGTGATTATCAAGCGGCTGATGAAAGTTGGTGCGGCGGTCCCGCCCAACCGGCCAGATCAGCCTGAGACAATTTCGTAGTGCAGGATCTGGGCGTCGCCGAGGGACGATCTGCGTCCGGGCGAGATGACGCCGGAGCCGAAGAGGAGGATATCTTCGCGGCGTACGAATACTTCTTCCTGGCCGGGTCCCATCGACACGAATGTGCCCGACGAGCTCCGCTCAACAAGCCGTGCCTTGCCATTCGAAATGGTGAAGGTCGCGTGGTGCCTTGAGACCCAGGGCCGCTGGACGACGATATCGCATTCCGGAGATCGGCCGATCGTCACGAATTCATTGTTTCGGCAGGATCCCAACTGATCTCCATAGCGGATGACCAGATTGATCTGCCGCGGCGGCGCGGAGCGCCTTTCGATAATGGTGCCCCGGCTGGCGACGTTCGTGCTGGGGATCCCATCGTCGCTCCGCAGCGTATAGACATCGAAGAGTTCCTGCTTGCCCTTGAACGCCATTTTGTCGAGGAGTCGCAAGGCGCTGCGGCTGCCAGCCGAAAGCGCTTCGAAGAAGCTCTGGCTGATCAGCACCTCCCCCGGATTGGCCGTAGTGGACAGCCTTGCGGTGACATTGACAACATCGCCGAATACCGCGCCGCGCGCGCGAATAACCGCCCCGAAATGCAATCCGATCCGGGCGCTCAACGGCCCTCTCGTCAGTTGGCTGTTGATTTGGCAGACGGCCCTCAGCGCCGCCTCCGAGCTCTCGAACAGACTGAGCACGTCATCGCCCTTCGAGTAAATGAAGTCACCGCCGTGCTCGGCGACGATCGCGCGTATCGCGTCGAGGCAATCCGAGACCTGCCGCAGGGCGGCATCGTCGCCGATGCGCTCATAGAGCGGCGTGCTGCCCACGACATCAGCTAGGAGGACTGCGGCTAGAAGTCTTTCCTGATCCATTGCCCCCGTATCCGCCCCGAGAATGGAGCGTTTATAACATACCAAAGTCGACCTTGACCTATCTACTTGCGCGCCTTGGCGCCGGCGCAACGGGACAAGTGCTTTGGCGCGATCATCTTGGACAGGCACCTGCCTTCGCTCATCCGGTCAAACGGACTATCGGCCTCAGAAATAGCGGCGATAAAAGGTTTCGTTTCCCTAGCCCGGACTGCCCGCTGCCGGATTGGCGATGATCGCCGCCCGGAAGCGGGCGACGAAATCGTCAAGCGCCGGGCGTTCGGCATCCGAGATCGCCCAGTAGGAGAAGGCGTCGTCGGTCCAGTGGACCAGGAGGAAGCCGCCTGCCGACAAGTCGTCCGCCACCGGCATCGATTTGGCCTCGTTCTGCCGGGGCGCCGCAACCAGCGTGATCAGGTGCTCGTGATGGCGATAAACCAGCGCCGGCATCGGTCTGTCGCCGATCACCTCGACGCGGCCGCCGAGCAGCGCGTAACCGTCCTTGGCCATGTCGGGTGCCGCCGGCGACACGCCGATGCGGCCGTCGAGCCAAGGCTTCACCGTGTGGCGGTCGGACGAGACGATGTCGACCGGCGTCGCCGCGAGCAGGCTGCGGCGATGACCGTTGGCGACGGCCACGGCGAAACTTTCAGCCCCGTTGTCCGCCGTCGCCAGCCACTGCGTCGCGCCGCTGGCGAGGAACGCCGTCAGTACGATCGAGGCCGCCATCTGGCGCCAGTCGAAGGAGTTGAACCAGCGCGCCGCGCGCGGCCGCATCGCGACGACATTGCCTTGCTGCTGGGGCGGCAGCGGCTCCGCCTTCGCGGAAGAGACGTTTGGCGCCTCCGCTTCTTCCGGCCTTTTCACCTCGGCAATCGCCGCGATACGCGCCAGGAAATCGTCGCTGACGGTCGGGCGCGGCACGCTGGCGACAGCGCCGCGCAGCGCCAAAAGGCGCGCATGCTCGGCGGCCAGTTCCGGATCGGCGGCCATGCGCCGCTCGACCGCCAGGGCGGCCGCCGCATCGAGCTCGCCATCGACAAGGGCGTGGATCATCAGCTTCATGTCCTGCGGGTCTTGCGGCAATCCATCCTCACGGGGGCCATCCTCACGCGGGCGATTTTCATGCGGGCTCATGGCGCCCTCCAAGTTCCGTCATCAACAGGCCGCGAGCCCTTGCCAGCCGCGACATCACCGTGCCTTGCGGCACGCCGAGCATGGCGGCGATCTCGCGGTAGCTGAGACCGTTTATGTCGCGCAACACCAGCGTTTCGCGGAAGGCTTGCGGCAGCCTGGCGATCGCCGCTTCCACCGCCGCCGAATTCGCCTTGGCGATCAGCGCCGCCTCCGGGCTGTCGGCATCATTGTCGGGCGGCGGCGAGACGTCGTCGAGATCGGCGAGGTCGCCGACCGCCACCACGCTGCGCGGCCGGTTCTTCGCCATCCATGTATAGGAGGCGTTGCGCACGATGGTGAGCAGCCACGCGCGGGGGTTTCCCCCAGCGAAGCCGGCAATGCCCGCATGCGCCTTGAGGCAGGCCTCCTGCACGACATCCTCGGCATCGGCTTGATTGCCGGTCAGCCAGCGGGCGAGCGACAGCGCATCGCCAAGATGCGGCAGCACCACCTCGGCAAAACGCGCGGACAGCATCTTTTCGCTCAACACCGTTCCGCCGTCGGGCGCTCCCGCCATGGGTCTGCCGCCGCCCTCAGCGGGAGGCGACGGTCTGTCCCTGCTCGTGCGCGTGAAGATCGCGACCGCAGGCGATGGCGCCTGCTTCGGGGGAAGAGAGGGCATTGGTGTCACCGGAGTCAAGTGTCTCGGAAGCAAGGGGCGCCTCGCAAGGGGACGGCGCATCGCTGGCTGCAACAGGGTGCTCGCCGTCATGGTCGTGGATCTCGATGGTTGCGACCGGCACCGATCAGGGCCGGCGGCGGGGCGGCATCGCCCGAAACGGATGCGCCCAGCGCCAGCGCTCCAAGGGACGGCTGCGGTAGACGCCTTCGCCGCCTCCGGTCCCTGTGCTTTTGTCTTCATGCCGCTTCATGATGGTCTCCTGCTGCTGCGCAAACGCGGCGCATGCCTTGGAGACCGGCGGGCCGGGCCGTTTATTCCCGGCCGCTCCGCTTTTTCGTTCACGCTGATGTGATCGGAATGGCGTTCGGCCTACAGCGCCGACAGGAAAAGTCCCGCCAGCGCCGATGCCGCCAGCGTCGGCAGCATGCCGAGTTTCAGCCTGAACATGGCGACCATCGCCGCAACCGACAGCAGCGCGGCGCGCCAGTCGAGCGAGGACAGGACAGGCACTTCCACGCCCCAGGCGACGCTTGCGACCTTGCCGAAGACGACGTGCAGCGCGAACCACAGCGCCAGGTTCATGATCACGCCGACCACCGCCGCGGTGATCGCGCCGAGCGCCGCTGCCAGCGCTCGGTTCTGCCTCAGCTGCTCGATGTAGGGGCCTCCCAGGAATATCCAGAAGAAGCAGGGCACGAAGGTCGCCCAGAGCGTCAGCAGCGATCCGAGCGACCCGGCGAGCAGCGGGCTGGCAAGGCCGGCATGGCGATAGGCGGCGGCGAAGCCGACGAATTGCAGCACCAGGATCAGCGGTCCGGGCGTTGTCTCGGCGAGGCCCAGCCCGTCGACCATCTGGCCGGGTGACAGCCAGCCGAAAGAGGTGACCGCCGCCTGCGCGACATAGGCCAGAACCGCATAGGCGCCGCCGAAGGTGACGACGGCCATCAGGCTGAAGAAGCCGCCGATCTGCGCCCACACGCTGCCTGGCCCCGCCAGCACGGCGATCAGCGCCACCGGTCCGAGCCAGAGCGGCAGCCAGATGGCGATGGTGCGGGCCGCGTGCCATCTGGTGGGCATGGTGTGGGCCAGCTCGCCGCGTTCGAACATCAGGTCGACCACGCCTATCCTGTCGACGGTGGCCCCACCCTTGCCATGCGCCGAGCCGGAAAACAGGCCTGGCGCGAAGCGGCTGCCGATCCAGCCGACGAGGCCTGCCGCAAGCACGATCAGCGGGAACGGCAGCTTGGCGATGTAGATCGCCAGGAAGGCCGCCACCGCGATCGCGATCATGACGCGGTTCTTAAGCGCCCGCTTGCCGATGCGGATCACCGCCTCGACGACGACGGCCAGCACCGCCGCCTTGACGCCGAAGAACAGCGCCTCGACCACCGGCGCATCATTGTAGAGCATGTAGAAGCTGCTCAGGCAAAGCATGACCAGCGCGCCAGGCAGCACGAACAATGTGCCGGCGACGAGGCCGCCGGCCGTCCGGTGCAAGAGCCAGCCGATATAGACGGCAAGCTGCTGCGCCTCGGGTCCAGGCAGGAGCATGCAATAGTTGAGCGCGTGCAGGAAACGCTCCTCGCCGATCCAGCGGCGCTCCTCGACCAGCTCCTTGTGCATCAGCGCGATCTGCCCGGCCGGCCCGCCGAAGGACAGCAGGCCGATCTTGGCCCAGAGCCGCGTCGCCTCACGGAAGCTCGGCGTGGCGGGGGTATCCACCGGCGGCGCGTCGTCGTCCTTGGCGAGCGCGGTCATGGCGCCTTGCCTCCGGCCGGCCAGTTATGCGTCTCGTCCGCGGCGTCGCGGCACCAGCGGAAGAAGGCGTCGTAGAAGAGCATGCCGGCTTCCAGCTGCTCGAGATCGTCGCGAAACATGCGTGACAGGCCGAGCGAGGCGGCGAGGAAACCGGCCGCCTGCGGGACAAGGTCGAGGCGCGCCGTATCGGCGGCCCGCACGATCAGCGCCAGGCGGTCGAGCGCGTCGATGCGCAGGCCGAATTCCTCGATCATCGTGTCGAAGCTGCAGCGATCGCCGCGATGGCTCCAGAACACGCCTTCGATGTCGAAGGGAACCGCGCCGAAGCGATCGGCCACCAGAGGCACCTCGGCCGGATCGACGAACAGGAACACCGCACCGGGATCGACGAAGCGGCGGATCAGCCAGGGACAGGCGATGCGGTCGACCTTCGGCCGCGAACGCGTGACCCACACCGTACGCCCCATTTCGTCGCGCGGCGGGATCGCGCTGGCGCTGACCAATGGCGCCTTGGCGGCGACCCAGGCCTCAAAGCCGCCTTCCAGCGACTCCGCCGGAATGCCTTCATGGCGCAGCCATGCGGCAACGCCTTGCGAGAGTTTCTGCCCCCTCTGGCAGATGACGACGACTTTTGCTCCGGAGAACTCGGCCGCCCAGGTCGAGACAGTCCTGAAATCGCGCCGGTACGAAGCCGGCAAAATTCGCGGATCGGCTTCATAATCCTCGTCGGTGCGCACATCGACCAGGCAAGGCGCGTCGGGCAGGCCGACGAGACGGGAAAGCTGCGGAACGGTGATTGCGGTTGTTGACGGCATGGCGTCCACCTCCTGAACAGAGAGAGTCTGGACGCGATCGTTGGGCTGACGCCTCACGGGGTCGTCGCGGGGAACCCCTTACGGGAATGCTGGAACGGTCCCCGGCGATTGTCAAGAAATCAAATTGCCTAGAGCAATTCCAGGAAAAGTGTGAGCGGTTTTCCGTCCGGAATTGCGCAAAAACAGAGAGATAGAGCGGTTCACTGTTTCCGTGAAACGGTGAACTGCTCTATGAGGACGCGAGCTCCGCTCCGCCCTTCCCTGAAAACAGCCTTTGCCCTTACTGGGCCGTCCAGCCGCCATCCATCGGCAGGGTCGCGCCGGTGATCTGCCTGGCGGCGTCCGAGCACAGGAAAAGCGTCAGCGCCGCAAGCTCCTCGACCGTGACGAATTCCTTGGTCGGCTGCGCTGCCAGCAGCACATCGTGCTTGACCTGTTCCTCGGTCATGCCGCGCGCCTTCATCGTGTCGGGGATCTGCTTCTCGACCAGCGGCGTCCAGACATAGCCGGGCGCGATCGCATTGACGGTGATGCCGTCCTGCGCCACTTCCAGCGCCACCGTCTTGGTCAGGCCGGCAATGCCGTGCTTGGCCGAGACATAGGCCGACTTGAACGGCGAGGCGACCAGCGCATGCGCCGAGGCCGTGTTGATGATGCGGCCCCATTTGCGGCTCTTCATGCCCGGCACCGCCGCCTTGATGGCGTAGAAGGCGGCAAGCAGATTGATGCGGATGATGGCCTCCCACTTGTCGTCGGGAAATTCCTCGATCGGCGCGACATGCTGGATGCCGGCATTGTTGACCAGGATGTCGAGGCTGCCGAACGCCTCCTCGGCCTCGTGGATCATGGCGCTGACCGCGGCGCCATCCATCATGTTGGCGCCCGAGTAGCGGCACTTGACGCCGAAATCCTTCTCGATGCCGGCGCGCTCCTGCTCGATCGCCGCGGCATCGCCCAGGCCGTTGATGGTGACGTTGGCGCCCTCGGCGGCGAAAGCCCGGGCGATTGCCAGGCCGATGCCGCTGGTCGAGCCGGTGACGAGCGCATTCTTCGAAGACAGGGAACCCATGGGAGATCTCGCGACAGGAGGGAAGGGAACTATAAGGGCACATAGTTTGTGCGCCGCAGCATGACAATGCCATGACCATATGTCGTAGCGATTACAATGTTGTGATGCTGTCCGATGCCCGCCAAGCTGGCGCTCGATGCGGCTGACATGGCACTGTCATGGTGCCATGCAACATATCCTGCCGCGCGTCCAGCGCGTGTCGTTCCTGAACCGATGGGTGAATAGCTTGGAAATCGACGATGTCGTGAAGCGCGCCTACGCGATGCCGCTCACCAACCCTTCCTTCCCGCCCGGCCCCTACCGTTTCTTCGACCGCGAATACATCATCATCACCTACCGCACCACGCGTGAGGCGTTGGAGGCGGTCGTGCCCGCGCCGCTCGAGATTGACGAGCCGCTGGTCAAATACGAGTTCATCCGCATGCCGGATTCGACCGGCTTCGGCGATTACACCGAGACCGGCCAGGTCATCCCGGTGCGCTACAAGGGCCAGCATGGCGGCTATGTGCATTCCATGTATCTCGACGACGACGCGCCGATCGCCGGCGGCCGGGAGCTCTGGGGCTTCCCCAAGAAGCTCGCCAGCCCCAAGATCGTGCATGAGGGCGAGGTGGTGGTCGGCACGCTGCATTATGGCAGCGTTCTGTGCGCCACCGGCACCATGGGCTACAAGCACCGCGAGGCTGACCACGACCAGGTGCTGGCCTCGCTCGCCGCGCCCAATTTCCTGATCAAGATCATCCCGCATGTCGACGGCAGCCCGCGCATCTGCGAGCTGGTCCGCTATTATCTGACCGACGTCACGCTGAAGGAGGCCTGGACGGCGCCCGCCGCGCTCGACCTGCGCCCCCATGTCATGGCCGACGTAGCCAAGCTGCCGGTGCTCGACATCGTCTCGGCCGTTCACTTCACCGCCGACCTGACGCTCGGCCTCGGCGAAGTCGTGCATGATTATCTCGCCGACCACGGCCGATCGGCTGCCGGGGCGAAGGCGTTGGAGAAAGCCGGTGCTTGAGCGTAACCGCAACAAGGCGGCCGCCGCCACCATCGCTGAAATCACCGCGCAATACGACCGCATCGCCCTGGTCTTCCAGGGCGGCGGCGCGCTCGGCGCCTATCAGGCCGGCGTCTATCAGGCGCTAGCCGACGCCGGCTGCGAGCCGACATGGCTGTCCGGCGTCTCGATCGGCGCCATCAATGCCTCGATCATCGCCGGCAACGAGCCGAGCCGACGCCTGCAGCGGCTGGAGCAGTTCTGGCAGACCGTCTCGGGCCGCAAGATTTGGGCCTATACGCCGGAAGGCGACATCTATCGCGATATCCGCAACCAGACCTCGTCATTCATGACCATGGCCATGGGCCAGCCCGGCTTCTTCAAGCCGCGCAGCCCGAATCCCTGGTTCCAGCTGGCCGGAGCAGACGGCGCCACCAGTTTCTACGACACCGCCGAGCTCAAGGACACGCTGGAAAGCCTGATCGATTTCGACGTGCTGAACGACGGCAGGAAGCGGCTGAGCGTCGGTGCGGTCAATGTCCGGACCGGCAATTTCGTTTATTTCGACACCGACAAGGTGCGCATCGGGCCGGAGCACATCATGGCGAGCGGCGCGCTGCCGCCGGCCTTTCCTTCGATCCGCATCGAGGGCGAGTATTACTGGGACGGCGGCATCGTCTCCAACACGCCGCTGCAATATCTGCTCGACCAGGAGGAGGACCGCTCCTCGCTGGTTTTCCAGGTCGACCTGTTCAGCGCCCGTGGCGTGCTGCCGCGCGGCATGGCCGACGTCCTGTCGCGCCACAAGGACATCATGTATTCCAGCCGCACGCGCCAGAACACCGACAATTTCCAGCGCATCCACGCGCTCAAGATGAAACTGCTTGACGCGCTGAAGCGCGTGCCGCCGGAGCAGTTGAAGGACGGCGAGAGGGAATTGATCGCCGACTATTCCGACGCCGGCGTGGTCAACATCGTCCACCTGATCTACCAGCACAAAGGCTATGAAGGCCACGCCAAGGACTATGAGTTCTCCGGCACCTCGATGCGCGAGCACTGGGAGATGGGCCTGGAAGACACCGAGCGCACGCTGCGCCACAAGAAATGGCTGATGCTGCCCGACAATGCCGAAGGCGTCACCATCCACGACCTGCATCGCGAAGACCCGACCTGATCAGCCCTGCGCTGCGGCTTTTCGTCGGGCATCGTATCTGTTGGCCGCGAGAACCCAGTCGTTCGATCGAGCAGATCGGCCCTACGAGATTGTCGAAACCCTCCCTCGCGTCGTCATCCACGGGCGGAGCAGCCGCGAAGCGGCGTCGCGGAGACCTGAGGATCCATTCCGTGACTTGGCGCGAAGGGGTAAAGAGGGCGCAGAACAAAGGTCTTTCTGCACCGCCGTGACGCTCATAGGGAACGGAATGGATTCTATGGTCTGCGCCGCGTCGCTTCGTTCCTTGCTCCGCCATAGAATGACGACATGAGGGGCGCCTCGGCTATCTCCGAGCGCTACGTCGACGCAGCAAATACATCCCGCGCGACCCGAACATGCGTTTTGCCCAAACAAAAAAGGCAGCGCCGGCGACCGGCGCTGCCTTTTTGAACTCTTTGCGCCAGACTCAGAAAACGTGGCGGAAGATCACGAACAGCACGAAGGCAAGCGCGATCGAGCAGGGCAGCGTGAGCACCCAGGCCAGCAGAAGATTGCGCACGGTCGACCACTGCAGGCCGGAGCCGTTGGCCGCCATCGTGCCGGCGACGCCGGATGACAGCACGTGGGTGGTCGACACCGGCAGGCCGAGACGGTCGGCCATGCCGATGGTGATCATCGCGACCAGCTCGGCGGCGGCGCCCTGGCCATAGGTCAGGTGGCTCTTGCCGATCTTCTCGCCGACGGTGACGACGATGCGCTTCCAGCCGACCATGGTGCCAAGCCCGAGCGCCAGCGCCACGGCGATCTTCACCCACAGCGGGATGAACTTCGTCGCGTTGTCGACCGCCTTGTGATAGTCGGTGACCGCCTTCAGGTCGGCGTCCTGCATCGGCAGCAGCTTCTTCTTGTCAATCAGCTTCAGCGCCTCGCCGATCAGGTAGATGTCGTTGCGCGCGTTGCTGACCAGGTCGGTCGGAACGTTGTCGACGGTGGCGTAGGGCTGCAGCCCGGCGGTCGTGCTGTGGATGTAGGTCTGCAGTGCGAGCGTCGTCTGGTCGTTCCACGACTTGCTGCGCACGGCTTCCTGCACGGCGGCCTTTGCGGCATTGGCATCCGCGACGGTGACCCCCGGCTTGACATATTTGCCCAGCGCCTGCTCGACGGCGACGGACGCCGACTTATAGGCGTCGAGATAGTTGATGTCGGGCGTGCGGTTGAGCGCATAGGCGGTCGGCACCACGCCGATCAGGATCAGCATGATCAGGCCCATGCCCTTCTGGCCGTCATTGGAGCCATGCGCGAAGCTGACGCCGGTGCAGGTGAAGATCAGCAGCGCGCGGATCCACCATGGCGGCGGCGTTTTGCCCTTCGGCGCTTCGTAGAGGGCAGGATTACGCACCAGGAGCTTCATCGCATAGAGCAGCACCGCGGCGGCGAAGAACCCAACGATCGGCGAGACCAGCAGGGTGGTGCCGACATTGGTCGCCTGCCCCCAATCGACGCCGCTGGTGGCGCTACCGGCCGGAGCCATGAACTGGTTGGCGAGGCCGACGCCGATGATCGAACCGACCATGGTGTGCGAGCTCGAAGCCGGCAGGCCGAGGAACCACGTGCCCAGGTTCCACAGGATGGCGGCGACCAGAAGGGCGAACACCATGGCGAAGCCGGATGACGAGCCGACCTGCAGGATGAGCTCGACCGGCAGCAGCGACAGGATGCCGAACGCCACGGCGCCGCTCGAGGTCAAGACGCCGAGGAAGTTGAAGACGCCGGACCACATGACGGCGAATTCGGCCGGCAGCGACCGCGTGTAGATGACGGTGGCGACCGCGTTGGCGGTGTCGTGGAAGCCGTTGACGAACTCGAAGCCCAGCGCAATCAGAAGCGCGATGCCGAGCAGGATCCAGGGCACCGTCTTGGCGATCGCCAGGTCCTGGCTGAGCGCGTAGCCGACATAGATGATGCCGACGAGCACCAGCACGCCGAAAGCCGGCAGGAACCATTTCGCCCCGCTCGATTGCTCCAGGGGATGATCCGGTCTCGGGATCCCCGCCTCACTTGATACCACGTCCACCATTGTCCCACTCCATTTGCATCAGCAAAGAACCGGGAAGGACGCTATGTCCCTAGGATGAAGGTGGTGTGACGCCTTGGCCGGCAGGCGACCTATCCGGCTATCTTCAGGAGCGAGGCCACCAGAAGCTTATGCTCGTCTTCGGAAAGCACATCGGAATCGAAAAGGTTCATGCTGCGCATCCCCTCGATGGCGAGAAAGCAGACCAGCAGCGAGCCGAGATCGCTGGTCTCTTCCTTCAACCGTTCGAGCAGCTGGTGCTTGAAGGCTTTTATCGGCGTCAGGAAATCGGGATCTTCGGCGATCGCCGAGAAAATCCAGGAGGCCGAGGGTTTCGGTCGCTCGCAGTCGTCGGCCGAAAGCTTGATATAGGCCGAGAGGGCGCTTTCGTGCCTGGCCTCGGCGGTGCGCGCTTCCAACGCCTTCTGGAAGTCGCGGAGATAGCTTTCGACAAGGCCCTGCATCAGCTTGGCCTTGGTCGGGAAGTTGTAAAGCAGGCCGCCCTTCGACACCCCGGCGCGGCTGGCGACCGCCTCGAGCGACAAGCTTCCCGGGCCTGCCTCGCGGGCGACGTCGGCGGCGGCGGCAAGTATCTTTTCGCGTGAGTTTGCCCTGGGTGCTCTCATCACGCCTCCCTTATATTAGCTTAGGCGGAATTGACAAGACCGTCCAGCCGGTACAGTAAAGCGCCGTTTGAAGTCGGGACCTGTTGTCGATATGTGTCCCGGCATCGATTGTTTTGCCGGTTGCCGGCTCGAGGGGACTGTCCGTGAAGCGCTTTTTCATCATCGCTGTGTTCCTGATTCTGCTCGCTCTCGTCTGCGTCGGCATCGTTGGTTTCAACTTCATGCGCGATGCCGGCATCAAGCAGTATTTCGCCACCATGAAGCCGCCGGCCGCCACGGTCTCGACAGTGGTCGTCAAGCCTTCGGAATGGACGCCAGGCGTCGAGGCCATCGGCACCGTCAATGCCGTGCGCGGCGTCGACCTTACCGTCGAAACGAGCGGCATCGTCAAGAACATCCTCTTCCACGCCAACCAGAAGGTCGCCACCGACGCGGTGCTCCTGCAGCTGGACGACGCGGTCGAGAAGGCTGATCTGGTGGCGCAGAAGGCGCAGGCCGCCTCCGACCAGGCGGCGCTGACCCGCGCGATCGAATTGCAGCGGCGCGGCGTCGGCACGGACGCGACGCTCGACGCCGCGCGCGCCGCCGCGGATGCCTCGGCCGCGCAGGTGAACAAGCTGCAGGCCGTGCTCGACCAGAAGCAATTGTCCGCGCCCTTTGGCGGCACGGTCGGCATCCCGAAGATCGATATCGGCCAATATCTGGCCCCCGGCAATTCGGTGGTGACGATCCAGGATCTGGACACGATGCGGGTCGACTTCACGGTTCCCGAACAGCAGCTGCCGCTGCTCAAGATCGGCCAGACCGTCAAACTCGGCAGCAGCCTTGCGGACATGTCCTTTGCCGGCTCCATCCGCGGCATCGATCCCAAGATCGATCCGGCAAGCCGGCTGGTTTCGATCCGCGGCGAGGTCGCCAATCCGGAAGGCAAGCTGACGCCTGGCCAGTTCGTCCAGATCCGTGTCGAGCTGCCGCAGGAAAACAATGTCATCTCGGTGCCGCAAACCGCGGTGACGACGAGCCTCTACGGCGATTATGTCTTCGTGGTCGTGCCGGCAAAGCCGGCGGAGGGCGCCGCTGCCGCGCCGGCAAAGCCGGACGAGCAGAAAGCCGCCGCCGATCCCGCCAAGCCGCAGGCGGACGCGTCCAAACCCGCCGGCAACGCCACGAAGCCGGCTGACGCCAAGCCGGCCGATGCCGCGCAGCAGCAGGCGTTCACCATCTCGCAGATCTTCGTCAAGCTCGGCCGCCGCAACAACGGCATGGTCGAGATCGTCGAGGGCCTCAAGGACGGCGACCAGGTCGTCACCGCCGGCCAGAACCGCCTCTTCAACGGCATGTCGGTTGCCGTCGACAACACCATCGACCCCAGCAAATCGGCGAACAAAGAGGTTCAGCAATGAGCTTTTCCGACCTCTTCATTCGCCGGCCCGTCTTGTCGACGGTGCTGGCCTGCATGATCCTGCTGCTGGGCTTCCAGGGCATCTTCGGCCTGTCGATCCGCCAGTATCCCAAGGTTGACGAGACGGCGATCACGATCACCACGGCCTATCCGGGCGCCAGCGCCGACCTCATCCAGGGCTTCGTCTCGGCGCCGATCGCGCGCGCCGTCGCCTCGACCGAAAACATCGACTACGTCACCTCGTCCAGCCGTCCGTCCTCGAGCACGGTCACGGTGCAGATGAAGCTCGGCTCCAATCCGGACGTCGCGCTCGCCGAGGTGCTGTCCAAGGTCCAGGGCGTGCGCGGGACCCTGCCGGACGCCTCCAAGGATCCGGTCATCGTCAAGGGCACCGGGCAGCAGTTCGCGATGATGTACATCTCGATGCAGAACCCGAATATGACGAAGGAGCAGCTCACCGAGTATATCGAGCGCGTCATTCGGCCCCGCATCTCGACCGTGGAAGGCGTCGCCGACGTCCAGATCTTCGGCGCCCAGGAATATTCCATGCGCATCTGGATCGACCCGATCCGGCTCGCCGCGCGCGGCGCCACGGCGGTTGACGTGCTGACCGCCATCAACAACTCGAATTTCCTGTCGGCGCCCGGCAACACCCAGAACGAGTATGTGGTCTCCTCGATCACCGTTCATTCGACCCTGCAGACGCCGGAGGCCTTCGCCCAGCTCCCGATCCGCTCGACGAACGGCGAGGTTGTGCGCCTGCGCGATGTCGCGCGTGTCGAGCTCGGCGCGGCCAGCACCGACACCAGGGTGAGCTTCAACGGCAAGCCGGGAACCTTCCTCGCCATCTTCCCGACGCCTGCCGCCAATCCGCTGACGACCGCGGCCGCGGTCACCAAGCTCGTGCCGGTGATTCAGGAAACGCTGCCGAAAGGCATGACGATCGAGGTCGTCTACGACGCCACCGGCCAGATCAGCGCCTCGATCGAGGAAGTGTTCAAGACCATCGGCGAGGCCGTCGCCATCGTCATCGTGGTCATCCTTCTGTTCCTCGGCTCGTTCCGCTCGGTGATGATGCCGATCGTGACCATCCCCCTGTCGCTGATCGGCGTCTGCTTCATCCTGTTTGCGGTCGGCTACTCGATCAACCTTCTGTCGCTGCTTGCCATGGTGCTGGCGATCGGCCTCGTCGTCGACGACGCCATCGTGGTGGTGGAAAACATCCACCGCCACATGGAAGAGGACCACATGTCGCCGATGCAGGCGGCCTTCAACGGCATGCGCGAGATCGCGACGGCCATCGTGGCGATGACCATCACGCTGGCCGCCGTGTTCGCCCCGCTTGCCTTCACCGGAGGCCTGACCGGCGCGCTGTTCCGCGAATTCGCGGTGACGCTGGCCGGCTCCGTGGTGCTGTCGGGCCTGATCGCCATGACGATCACGCCGATGATGTCGGCGCGCTTGCTGAAGGCGGGCCAGCACGGACGCTTCCAGCGCATCGTCGATGGTACGTTCAGCCGCGTCGAGCGCGTCTATGAACGGGCCGTCACCGCCTCGCTGCGGAACCGGCCGGTGACGCTGATCATCGTCGTGGCGCTTGTCGCCCTCACCGGCTTCATGTTCACCAAGACCTCGACCGAACTGGCGCCCGAAGAAGATCAGGGCTTCCTGCTCTCTCTGGTGACCGCGCCGCGCTATGCGACGTCGGACTACACCGAGACCTATGTCAACCAGATGCTCGGCCTGGTGAGGGACATCCCCGAGACCCGGGCGCAGTTCTCGGCCGTTGCCTTCGGCGGCGCCACCAACAGCGCCTTCGTCGGCTTCGCCTTCAAGGATTGGGCGGACCGCAAGCGCAATTCGAAGGAACTGCAGGCCGACATCACCGCACGGCTCGCCAAGGTCGCCGGCGTTCAGGCCTTCGTCTTCGCGCCGCCGACGCTGCCGGGTTCCGGCGGCGGCCTGCCGATTTCCATGGTCGTGCGCTCCACCGGCGACCCTTCGGAGGTCTTCGATCAGGCCGAGAAAATCAAGAACAAGGCGCAAGCCTCGGGCCGCTTCATCGTCGTGCAGAACTCGATGGCCTACGACGCGCCGCAGGTGACAGTCACCATAGACCGCGAGCGCGCGGCGGCGTTGAACCTGCCGATCGCAGATATCGGCAATACGTTGACGCTGCTGGTCGGCGGCGCCGAGGTGGCGCAGTTCGACCGCGATTCCAACAGCTACGACATCATCCCGCAGGTGCCGCAGGAATTCCGCGACAACCCCGAGAAGCTTGGCGAGTATTTCATTCGCAGCGTCGACGGCAAGATGGTGCCGCTGTCGGCGGTGGTGAAGATCTCGACCAACGCCTCGCCGGCGGCCATCGAGCAGTTCAACCAGCTGAACTCCTCGACGATTTCGGCCTTGCCTTTGCCCGGCGTGACCACCGGCGACGGCTTGAAGGTGCTGGAGGATATCGCCAAGGAGACCCTGCCCGACACCTTCTTCATCGACTATTCCGGCCAGTCGCGGCAGGAGAAGGAGCAGGGCAACACCATCCTGATCGCCTTCGCCGCGGCGGTGGTCGTGATCTATCTGGTGCTGGCGGCCCAGTTCGAGAGCTTCCGCGACCCGCTGATCATCATGATGGCCGTGCCGCTGTCGATCTTCGGCGCCATCGTGCCGCTCAACATCGGGCTCGGGACGCTCAACATCTACACCCAGGTCGGCCTGATCACGCTGATCGGCTTGATCACCAAGCACGGCATTCTGCTGGTGGAGTTCGCCAACCAGCAGCGCGAGGTGCACGGCATGCGCCGCCGCGACGCCATCATCGCATCGGCCAAGGTGCGCCTGCGGCCGATCCTGATGACGACGGCGGCGATGGCGCTGGGCGTTGTGCCGCTGATCATCTCCAGCGGCGCCGGCGCGGCCGCCCGCTATTCGATGGGCCTGGTCATCTTCACCGGCATCCTGGTCGGCACGATGTTCACACTCTTCGTCGTGCCGATGTTCTACACCTTCATTGCCAGCAAGGACCTGCCGCATCTCGCCGAGAAGCCCGATCCGAAGCTGATGCCGGCGCTGCCGAGCTGATCGGCACGACAGCTAAAGACAAAAGAGGCCGGAAATTCCGGCCTCTTTTTTTGGCGGTTGCCTCACGGCTTCAGCTGAGCAATCCCAGGAAAAGTGTGTAACGGTTTTCCGTCCGGAATTGCGTCTCACAAACTACGCCGAAGGCGGCAACCGGCCTGCTACCCTAACCCAGCCTTTTACTTGACGATGACGATGCTGGTGTTGGCGGGGCCGAAGGCCTCGACGAGCTGATAGAAGTCGGCTGCCGCGTCGGGATGCAGCCGCACGCAGCCATGCGAAGCGGGACGGCCGAGACGGCTGATGGCGTAGGTGGCGTGGACGGCATAGCCGCCGCTGAAGAACACCGAATGCGGCATCGGTGCGTTGTCGTATTTCTTCGAGTACCACATCTCATGCATACGCGTCGGCTTGAACGAACCGGTCGGCGTGATGTGCCCCCTCGCGCCGGTCGAGACCTTCCAGGTGTAGGTCGGGCGACCGTCGACCGTGACTTCCATGATCTGCTGCGACAGCGAGACCTTGGCGATGATCTGGTTGGCGTGGGCGGCATTGCCGGCGCCGAAGAGCAGCGCGGCACCCGTGAACGCGGCGGCGGCGACATGGATGAGCTTGGCGGAAATGGCGGTATGCATGACGATCCCTCTGTTTTTGCCGTTGTGTCCGGCTTCAATTTCGATGGGCCTCGTTCTCGTCCGTTTCCGAGATATTTCGCTTGGTGCTCGTTTCTGTTTCGAATTCGTTTCTATAAGTTAACAAAGGGTCCGGCCAACCATTGCATCGGACTTCTTCCGGGGCGCGGCAGGTCGGCGCTACCCAATGAGCTTAGCCCCCCGGAAACGAAAGCTCATTTCATTTTCTTTATTAAGCACTTACGCCCGGTTCGAAACCAAACTGCAACAAAGCGCAGCCACGGCGGCATGATCTGGATACAGGCCGAAGGCAGATTTGACGCAACGGGAACAGACAACTGCAAACGAAAATGGGCAGGAAATCGAAACTGCGCTCCTGGCTTCTCAGGATCAGCGTCGCGGCAATCGCGCTCGGCGGCGCCGGCTCGGTGGCCGGCAGCCCGGTGACGGCGCTGGCGGCGATGAGGTCCGGCGAGGTTTCGACACTGCACATGGCTCTGTTCATCGCCACGGTCTGGATTGTTTCCAGCCTGCGCGTCCACCGGCTGAAGGCCCTCTGGCGGGTCGGCCTTCGGCTGATGAGGACGCGCGGCCCCTCCGGCTACTTGCTGCCGAGAGGACCGAAGGCCCGCGCCGCAGCGGGGGGCTCCGTCAGCGGCGCGGGCGCTTCGGGAGTTTCCTGAAGCACCGACGACATCGAGATTGAGGGATAGCGACATGAAGACGAAGTTTGCCGCCTCCGTGCTTTCCGCGCTGCTTTACGCGCAAGGCTTGCTCGGCTTTGCCGCGCTGGCGACGGTGCTGCTCAAGGAGCGCGCCCACGCCGAGACAACCGCCGGCACCGACGTTTTATCCGGCCCCTCGATCATTGTGGTGCGCTAAGCGCCAGGCGCCGGACCCAAGATGACCACCGCTTTGGGGAATCCGATGCTTGACAGGCTCGTCGACCCGAATTCACTCGTTGCGCGAGGCTGGTGGATCGAAACGATAGCCGGCGCCGCGGATGGTGATGATCGTCTCGGTGTCGAGCTTTCGGCGCAGCCGCACGATGCGCGAATCGATCGAACGGTCGAAAGCGTCAGCATTCTCGGCCGGGGCCGCGGCAATGATGTCGTCGCGGGTCAGCACCTTGCGCGGGCTCGCCAGGAACAGCTTCAGCAACGCCACCTGCCCCGGGGAAAGCTGATCCTCCGCACCCGAGCGATGCATCACCATGGCCGATCGCAGGTCGACGGTGGCGTTCTCCAGCACGATCAGTTCCCCGGCGGCCCTGCCGCGTCTCATCAGCAGGCCGCCGATGTGGTCGAAAGCCCGCTCAACGTGCGAGAGCTTGCCGCGCGCATCGGCGGCCTGCTGATGAGACGCGGCAGGGCCGCCGGGGAACTGATCGTGCTGGAGAACGCCACCGTCGACCTGCGATCGGCCATGGTGATGCATCGCTCGGGTG
>NZ_RZRX01000369.1:0-4399 GCF_003997405.1 Mesorhizobium sp. M2A.F.Ca.ET.042.01.1.1 | reverse complement strand
GGTCAGGACGGTCATGGAGTAGGGGATGCAGACCAGAACATGGCCGAGCACCACGGTGAAGAGCGATAGGCTGAGGCCAAGCTGCAGCATGACAAGCAGCATGGAAATGGCGACGATCACCTCGGGCAGCACCAGCGGCGCCATGATCAGGCCGTTGATGGCGCGGCGGCCCGGGTAACGGTAGCGGGTGATCGAGCGGGCGGCGAGGATGCCGAGCACCGTCGACAGGATCGAGGCGGAGACGCCGACGATCAGGCTGTTCCAGGTTGCGTCGATCAGCGCCGGCGTTTTCGGCAGGTCCTCGTACCAGTGCAGCGTGATGCCAGAGAGCGGGAATTTCGGTGTCGCCGCCGTGTTGATCGAGAAGATCGGCAGGAAGATCACCGGCAGATAGAGGAACAGGATGTAGAGCGTGGCGTAGCTCGACAGCCATCCCGGCAGGAAACGCCTGATCGCCGTCATCGTGCCAGCCTCTGCAGGGCGCGGATGACCAGCACGGTGGCGCCGGCCATCAGCGAGACGACGATCATGGTGGTGACCGAGAGCGCCGCGCCCAGCGGCCAGTTCGACGCCTTGCCGAACTGCGCCTGGATGGCGTTGGCGATCATGACGCCATCCTTGCCACCGACGAGCTTCGGCGTGACATAGTCGCCGACGGTCGGGATCATGACGATCAGCGCCGCCGAGATGACGCCGGGCGCCGACAGCGGCAGGGTGACGCGCAGGAAGGAGCGCAGCGGCCCGTCGCCGAGATCGGTCGCCGCTTCGACCAGGGTGCGGTCGACCTTCTCCAGCGAGACGAAGATCGGCAGGATGGCGAAGGTCGCCCAGGCATGGGTGAGCGTGATGATAACGGCGGTGGAATTGTAGAGCAGCGCGTCCGACGGCTCGCTGATGATACCAAGGCCCATCAGACCGGAATTCAAGACGCCGTTATAGCCGAGGATCACCTTCCACGACATCACGCGCAACAGATAGCTCGTCCAGAACGGGATGGTGATGAGGAAGAGCCAGAGGCTCTTGTGGCGGCCGCCATGGAAGGAAATGAAATAGGCGATCGGGTAGGCGAGCGCCACCGTCAGCAGGCTAACCGTCAGCGAGATGTAGAGCGAGCGCCAGAGCAGGTCGCGGTAGATCGGCTCGGTCAGCGCGATCCGGTAGTTCTCCAGGGTGAAGGTGTGGTCGATGGTGAGATAGTTCTGCGTCCAGAAGGAATGGGCGACAACGACCAGGATCGGCAGGACGAGAAGAATAAGGGCGTAGACGAAGGTGGGACTGATCAGGGCAAAGCCTTGGACGGCTTCCGATTGCAGAAGGGGATTTCGTCTGGCCCCGGCCATGCGCAGCGGGGGCGACCCTTCCGCGGCAACCGTCATTGCAGCGCTCCGGGCGTGATTTCGGTAGCTGGCTCGGATTGTCCCGCCATGCGGCTTCCCATTCGCAGCGCCGACCGCCTGTTCCCGAATTATGCTTGGAGCATGATCGCTCCCTAGCTTGCCGGCTTTCTTTCATCATGAGCGTATCCGCCGATTGAAATCAAGCGCTATTTCTGCGATATTGATTGAACGAACATTCAAAATAGGCGGACAGAAAGCCGGATTTCCGTGGTTTTCCGCGTCGTTTGATGTCCGGTGAGAATTCGGCAGCTCTGGCGATACGAGGCGAAGATGGCGGCTCAAAGCAAGATCAAGGCAAGCGAACTGATCGGCCCTAGCGATGACGATGCAGTCGAGCTTGCCAAGCGCCATCTCGTCCAGCCCTGGCCCTATGCCGGTTCGGTCGGTGACGAGGCGCGCACGCTGATCGGCGAGGGCGACGGCATCTACATCACTGACGCCTCCGGCAAGCGGCTGATAGACGGGCCGGCCGGCATGTGGTGCATCAATGTCGGCCATCGCCGCGAGGAATTGGCCAAGGTCATGTACGACCAGGCGATGGCGCTCTCCTACAACACGCCCTGGTACACGATGAACGCGCCGTCGGCCGAGCTCGCGCGACGGATTGCCGACGCGGCGCCGGGCGACCTCAGCCATACCTTCTTCACCACCGGCGGCTCGTCGGCGGTGGAGACGGCGCTGCGCTTCATGCAGTTCTACAACAATGTGCGCGGACGGCCGGAGAAGAAGCTGATCCTCAGCCGCAACGGCGCCTATCACGGCTCGACCTATCTCTCGGCATCGCTTAACGGCCGCCCGCGCGATCACGACTGGATGGACGGCGCCGACGATCTGGTGATCAAGCTTTCCTCGCCCGATCCCTTCCGGCGGCCGAAGGGCATGAGCATTGCAGCTTTTACCGACTTCCTGGTCGACCAGTTCCGCGACACGATCGCGCGCGTCGGCGCCGACCGCATCGGCGCTTTTGTCGGCGAGCCGGTGCAGGCCTCGGGCGGCGTCATCGTGCCGCCGGACGGGTATCTGAAGCGCATCCGCGAGATCTGCCGCGACAACGATATCCTCTATGTCTCGGACGAGGTGGTGACCGGTTTCGGACGGCTCGGCCATGTCTTCGCCTCCGGCGACGTATTCGGCATCGATCCGGACATGATCACCTTCGCCAAGGGCATCACATCGGGCTACTTCCCGCTCGGCGGCGTCATCATCTCCGAGCGGCTGCTGGAAGAACTGCGCCGCTCCAACCATCCCGACGCATTGTTCGGTCATGGCCTGACCTACACCAGCCATCCGATCGGCTGCGCGGTGGCGCTGAAGAATCTCGACCTGCTGGAAAAGGGCGTGCTTCAGCACACCCGCGAGATCGCGCCCTATTTCCAGGCGCAGTTGAAGACGCTTGAGGAGCTGCCGCTGGTCGGCGAGGTGCGCGGCGTCGGCCTGATGGCTTGCGTCGAATGCGTGGCCGATCGCGAAAGCAAGGATCCGCTGCAACTCGACAAGAATGTCGGCAAACGCATCGACGCGCATTGCCACGAGCTTGGCCTTCTGGTGCGGCCGCTGATCAACATGTGCGTGATGTCGCCGCCGCTGATCATCACCAGGGAGCAAGTCGACGACATGGTGGCAATCCTGCGCGAAGGGATTTCGCGGACGATGGATGTTTTGCGGAAGGAAGGCGTCTGGCGGGGGTGAGAGCTAATCTCCCCCCTTGAGGGGGAGATGTCGCCGAAGGCGACAGAGGGGGTCATCTCACGTAAATCGCCGGCGTTGTCTAACGTCCTGAAGTGTTGGCGCTTCACGCGCAGCGACCCCCTCTGGCCGCTTCGCGGCCATCTCCCCCTCAAGGGGGAAGACTAGCAGCCTCTACCCCCCTCGACCGCAGCGCGTCGTTCAGGCCCCACATGTCCTTTTCCTCTGGCGCCGTCTCCAGGTTCAGCACCGGGACCTGCCTGCGCAGATGGTCGTGGTGGGTGCGCACGCCGTACTCCAAATCCGACAAGTAGAAGCCTTCAAAAGCCTCCGACAGCATGGATTCGTTCGACCACACCGAAAGCTGCACGTCCTCGTTCATGGTGTCGCGGTCGATGCGGTAGGCGAGGTAGCGCGCCGCCGCCTGCTCCCTGGTCTCGTCCTTGTAGCGATAGATCGCGCCGCGCAGCAGCGTCTCGCCGGTCGACAGCGGGAACTCCTGATAGAATTGGATGGATTCCGGCATGATCGACAGCGCGTTGTTGGGGAAGATACCGTAATAGATCCAGGCCTTGCGCAGATGCTCCGGCAGATGCGCGGCCTCGGGCGCGAGCTTGATGTATTCGCGCACGCTCCAGCGCCGGCCGGCATGTGGATTGTAGGTGGCGAAGGAGCGCGACACGCCATTGACGAAAGGCTCGTCGAAATAGGTGGCGCCGTAGAGGTCCTGCAGCGCCGGATGCGCCATGGCGACGTGATAGCCTTCATTGTCGACGTCGCGCACCGACTTCCAGTTGACCGGCGATTTCTGGGTCCAGATGCCCCAGGATGGCACCATGTCGGCGACGTTGTAATGCGCCATCTCGGCTTCGATCGGCTTGAGCAGCTCGGCCACCGAGGGCTGCGGGCCGCCCTTGCGGAAGCGGATGAAGATGAACCCCATCCAGATTTCGAGGTCGAGCGGCATCAGGCCGAACTCGGTCTTGTCGAGCTCGGGGAAGGAGCGCGGACGGGCAGCGCCGCGCAGCGTGCCGTCGAGATTGTAGACCCAGCCGTGGAACGGGCAGACCAGCGCGTTCTTGCAGCTGCCCTGGCTGTCGGCGACGACGCGGCTGCCGCGGTGGCGGCACATGTTGTTGAAGGCGCGCACGACGCCGTCCTTGCCGCGCACGATCAGCGCGCGCTCGCTGATGACGTCCATGGTCAGATAGTCGCCCGGTTTCGGCACGTCGGAGACATGGCCGGCGATCTGCCAGTGATTGCGAAAGACATATTCCTTCTCGAGCTCGAGAAGGGCGTTGGAATGGTAGCTCCAC
>NZ_RZRX01000368.1:0-4400 GCF_003997405.1 Mesorhizobium sp. M2A.F.Ca.ET.042.01.1.1 | reverse complement strand
ATCAGGAACACAACGAAGACGGCATTGGCCGCGACGAGCGCCCAGGTCGTGTCGGCGGTCGGCGCGATCGGCGTTGCGCCGACCAGGATAGCAAACGAGATTGCCGCCGTGATCACCGCGCCGGCGATGGCCACCACGCCGGGCAGCGCCAGCAGCCGTCGGCCGTCACGTGTGCCAGCCTGGCTGAAAAGCGGTTGGTTCAGGGTCGGAGCCTCAGCTGCCATGTCGCGGTACAGAGTCGGTCATTGCGTCGGATGTATGCAACGCATTGTGGCGATTATGCAACAAGTGTGGCCGAGGACGAAATCTTTCCCCGTCAATTCGCCAATTATCGCAAGCACGAGGCTGCGCTATGGCTGCCTGGACGACTTGTATACGTTGACGCCAAGCTCGCGGATCTTCTTGCGCAGCGTGTTGCGGTTGAGCCCCAAAAGCTCCGCCGCCTTGATCTGGTTGCCGCGCGTCGCCGTCATCGAAGCCAGCACCAGCGGATATTCGACCTCGGCAAGAATGCGCTGGTAAAGTCCCGACGGGGGCAATTCGCCGGCGAAGGAGGCGAAATAGCGCTGCAGGAAATGCTCGACCGCCTGGCCGATCGACAGATCGTCGGGGATGAGCGCGCCGCCGTCCGGCACGACTGGCCTCTCGCCGGTCTTGAGCTCGGACTCGATGATTTCCGACGAAATCTCGTCCTGCGAGTAGAGGGCGGCCAGCCGGCGCACCAGGTTTTCCAGCTCGCGCACATTGCCCGGCCAGGGATAGCGCTTCATGAGCTCGATGCCGCCGGACGAAATCCGCTTGGTCTGCAGGCCCTCGCTGGCGCCCTGCTTGAAGAAATGCCGCACCAGGTCGGGAATGTCCTCGGAACGCTCGCGCAGCGCCGGCAGCCTCAGCGGCACGACATTGAGGCGATAGAACAGGTCTTCGCGGAAGAGGCCCTGATTGATCAGCGTGCGCAGGTCCTTGTTCGTGGCCGCGACGATGCGCACGTCGGTCTTGATCGGCGTGCGTCCGCCGACCGTCGTGTATTCACCCTGCTGCAGGACGCGCAGCAGCCGGGTCTGCGCTTCCATCGGCATATCACCGATTTCGTCGAGAAACAGCGTGCCGCCCTCCGCCTGCTCGAATCGGCCGCTGGAACGGTTCTGCGCGCCGGTGAAGGCGCCCTTCTCGTGGCCGAACAGTTCCGATTCGATGAGGTCGCGCGGAATCGCCGCCATGTTGATGGCCACGAACGGGCCGCCGCGGCGTCGGCCATATTCGTGCAGGGCGCGCGCCACCAGCTCCTTGCCGGTGCCGGATTCGCCGCTGATCATGACCGTGAGATCGGTCTGCATCATGCGCGCCAGCATGCGGTAGATGTCCTGCATGGCGGCGGAGCGGCCGACCAGCGGCATCGTTTCCGGCTGGTCCTCCGCGCGGGCGTCGAGCTTCGGCCGCTTCGGCTCGGACAGCGCCCGGTTGACGATGTTGAGCAGCTCGGTGAGGTCGAATGGCTTCGGCAGATATTCGTAGGCGCCCGTCTCGGAGGCGCGGATGGCGGTCATGAAGGTGTTCTGGGCGCTCATGACGATGACCGGCAGCTCGGGCCGAGCCTTCTTGATGCGCGGCAGCATGTCGAAGGCGTTTTCGTCCGGCATCACCACATCGGTGATGACCAGATCGCCTTCGCCAGCCGCGACCCAGCGCCACAGCGTCGAGGCGTTCGAGGTGACGCGCACTTCGTGGCCGACGCGCGACAGAGCCTGGTTGAGCACGGTGCGGATGGCCGCATCGTCGTCGGCGACCAGAATATTGCCGCGAACGCTCATTTGCGGTCTCCTTCTGCTTCATCGCCTGAGCCGGGCGAAGTCTCCTTCCAGGCCGGCATCAGGACGCGGAACGTGGTGCCCCGCGGCGTCGAATCGCATTCGATGATGCCGCCATGCTCGCCGACGATCTTGGCGACCAGCGCCAGCCCGAGGCCGGAGCCATTCGGCTTGGTGGTGATGAACGGATCGAAGAGGATCGGCAGGATGTCTTCCGATACGCCGGGACCGTTGTCGTGCACGCAGAATTCCAGCGGCAGCGAGACGCGGTCCTGCGTTCCAGGCACGGAAACGCGGATGCCGGGACGAAATGCCGTCGACAGCACAATCTCGCCCTGCGGGTCGGCGCCGATCGCCTCGGCGGCGTTCTTGACCAGGTTGAGGAAGACCTGGATCAGCTGATCACGGTTGGCGAAGACCGGAGGCAGTGATGGATCATATTCTTCCAAGATCTTGATTCGCCTAGCAAAACCGTTCTTGGCGATAGCCTTCACATGATCCAGGACGACGTGAATGTTGACGGGATAGCGCTCGATCGGCCGCTCGTCCGAAAACACTTCCATACGGTCGACCAGCGAGACGATGCGGTCGGTTTCGTCCGTGATCAGGCGGGTGAGCGCCCGGTCCTCGTCGGAAGCCGACAGTTCGAGCAACTGCGCCGCGCCCCTGATGCCGGACAGCGGGTTCTTGATTTCGTGGGCCAGCATGGCGGCCAGGCCGGTGACGGAGCGCGCAGCACCCCGATGCGTCATCTGGCGGTCGATCTTGTCGGCCATCGACCGTTCCTGGAACATCACGACGACGGAACCCGGAAACTCCGGCACAGGCGCGACATAGAGATCGACCATCTTCTCGATGCCGAGGCGCGGCGACGAGACGTCGACGCGGTATTCATTGACCGGCGCGCGGCGCTCGCGCACCTGGTCGACAAGCGTCAGCAACGGGCTGCCGAAGGGCACCAGCTTGGACAGCGTGTTGCGGGCAAGCATGGTCGCGCTGGAGCGGAAGAAATCCTCGGCATCCGCATTGGCGAAAGTGATGAAGCCGTCGGGATCGACCATGATTACCGGGCGGCGGATGGTGTTGAGCACGATGTTGGCGGCGTCCGCCACCTGCTGCGGGGCATCGGCTTTCATGCAGCGCTCCGCCGGCTGTCCGACGGCAAGCTGTCGGTGAATACGCGGCGCAATCCGGCGACGACTTTGGCCGGTTCGAACGATGTGAGGATACGTTTGCGCTGCTCGGCGCAAACACCTGGAGCATGGCGGTCAAGATACCAGCCGAGATGCTTGCGCGCCTGGCGCAGCCCGCTTTCGACGCCGTAGAGCGCGAGCATGTCCTCGTAATGCGAGACGACGTAATCGGTTAACTCTTGCGGCGTCGTTGGAATTCCCCGTGTGTTTGCGCCTGCCGCGACTGCCGCAATGCCGCCGGCGATCCACGGCGCGCCGTAATGTGCGCGGCCGATCATCACCGCGTCGGCGCCGGAAAGTTTGAGGATCGCCGCTGCTTCCTCAGGCGAGCCGACATCGCCATTCGCCACCACCGGGATCGAGACGGCTTGCTTGACGCGCGCGATGGCGCGCCAGTCGGCCTTGCCCTGATAGAACTGGCAGCGCGTGCGGCCATGCACGGTCACCATGCTGACGCCGGCCTGTTCGGCGCGGCGCGCCAGCATCGGGGCGTTGAGAGCGCTTTCGTCCCAGCCCAGCCGCATCTTGACCGTCACCGGCACCGAAACGGCGCCGACCACCGCCTCGATCAGGGACAGCGCATGGTCGAGGTCGCGCATCAGCGCCGAGCCGGCATAGCCGCCGGTCACCTTCTTCGCCGGGCAGCCCATGTTGATGTCGATGATATCGGCGCCCTCGCCCGCCGCGATTCGCGCGGCCTCGCCCATATGGGCGGCCTCGCGGCCGGCCAGTTGCACCATATGTACCGGCAGGCCGGAATAACGTATACGCAGGTCGCAGCCCGCCCTGCCCTTGGCCAGTTCGCCGCTCGCCACCATTTCCGACACGACCAGCCCCGCGCCATGCGCGTGGGCGCGCCGCCGGAACGGCTCGTCGGTGATGCCCGACATCGGCGCGAGGAAAACCCGATTGTGGATTTTTACCCCGCCGACATCAAGTGGCGATGCCAATGTGGTCAGTTCAGCCATGCACAAAAACCAAGCATGTTCGATCGTTGCACATTCTCTAGCCAGAAGTGCGGCGTTGTGCAACGCGCAATGACGTCACATTAAGGCGCATTTTGGAAAATGCTGGCCTTCGGCCATCACCCCGACTAGGACCGATCGGAATGAGCGAGGCAAGCGAAAAGCAAGCGGCGTCCCCAGGCGGCGGGATCGGAGTGGTGATCGTCGCCGCCGGCCGTGGCGCGCGTGCCGGTCAAGCCGACGGTCCGAAGCAATATCAGCGCATCGGCGGCCGGGCCGTTATCGCCCATACTCTGGATATCTTTCTTTCGCATCCGTTGATCGGCCCGGTTGTTGTCGCCATCCACGCCGACGATGCCGAGCTGTTGCAACGCGCCGCGGGGGCACACGCCGAACGTCTCATCACTGTCATCGGTGGCCCGTCGCGCCAGGCC
>NZ_RZRX01000367.1:0-4425 GCF_003997405.1 Mesorhizobium sp. M2A.F.Ca.ET.042.01.1.1 | reverse complement strand
GCCGGAAGGAACCGCGTGCCGAGGCCGGCCACCGGGAAAACTGCCTTGCGAACGCGCTTCATGCTGACACCCCTGCTTTTCGGCCAATTATCCGCTCGGCGGCACGCTCCGCAATCCCCCCAAACATTTTCACGCCGGAATCATTTTCACGCCGGAATGTTGGGCTACCGAACGTCCAGGTTGAATGTGAGAGCTAAAAGCCACGACACCTCTTTTCGTTCCCGGCGGCACCTATGGTAAACTAAATACTAACCCGGTTCGGCGTTGAATGATCCTTCCTGATTTGACGAAGGAGGAAATGATGTCCGTTCGCAACACCGCGAGGCGCCTGACGGCACTGGCGACCGCAGCCGGCCTGACATTGGCCCTGCTGATGCCCGCCGGACCCGCTTTCGCCGATGCCGGGTTCCGCCAGTGGGTCGCGGGCTTCCGCGCCACCGCGGTGGCGGGCGGCGTTTCGGGCGCTGTCTACGATCAGTCCATGAGAGGCATCGAGCCCGACCCGGTCGTGCTGGAAAAAGCCCGCACCCAGCCGGAGTTCACCGCGCCCGCCTGGGACTATTTCGACAACCGCGTGCACGACCAGGCGGTCGCGAACGGCCAGGCGATGGCACGCAAATGGAAGCCTTGGCTCGACCGCATCGAGGCGCGGTTCGGCGTCGACCGCAACATCCTTCTGGCCATCTGGTCGATGGAATCGAATTATGGCGAGACGCTCAAGCGCGACGACATCATGCGCAACGTCATCCGTTCGCTGGCCACCCTTGCCTATGGCGACGCGAAGCGCTCGAAATATGCCCGCACCCAGCTGATCGCGGCGCTGAAGATCCTGCAGACCGGCGACATCGACGAGAGCCATCTGATGGGCTCCTGGGCCGGCGCGATGGGCCAGACCCAGTTCATTCCGACCAGCTATCAGCGTTATGCGGTCGACATGGACGGCAACGGCAAGCGTGACATCTGGAATTCGATTCCCGACGCGCTGGCGACCTCCGCCAATCTGCTCAAGAAGAACGGTTGGCAGGCTGGCAAGACCTGGGGCTATGAGGTCACCATACCGGCCGGCAAGCTGCCCGGCGGCGCAAAGACGATCGCCCAGTGGCAGGCTCTTGGAGTCGTCAGGGCCAGCGGCAAGCCGTTCAAGAACCTGACCGACAAGGCGACTTTGAAAGTGCCGGACGGCCGGGGCGGCCCCGCCTTCCTGATGATCCGGAATTTCTCGGTCATCAAGGCCTACAACAATGCCGACAAATACGCCTTGGCCGTCGGCCTTCTGGCCGACGAGATCGCCGGCGGCACCGGCCTTGTGCAGGACTGGCAGCGACCTTTCACCAAGCTCAGCTTCGAGGAGCGGCAGGAGTTGCAGAAGCGGCTTTCCGAGCACGGCTATTACGACGGCAAGTTCGACGGCAAGATCGGCGACGGCTCGAAGGCCGCCATCATGGCCTACCAGGCAAAGGTCGGTCTGACCCAGGATGGCTATCCGAGCCTGGAAGTGCTCAAATGGCTCCGCAAGCGGTAGCAGAGCCGCTCTAATTTAGGGCGCCGGGCATCCTTTCGAAGACGGCAAGGATGCGGTAGCGCTTCGGCTTGCGCATGACTTTCCCGTATTTGCCTGGTCATGCGCCAAGGGATGGAGAGGTTTTTGGTTTTGGTCGCGCGTATCAGGCAGGGCATTCGCCGGACGCCGATCCTGATTCTTGCCCTTGCCGTGCTTGTCGTCACCGCCGCCGGCGCTTTCCACGCCCCTGCGTTCGCGCAGGAGGAAAGCCGCGGCTGGTCGCTGCGCGATCTTCTGTTTCCGCGCCGCAGCGAACGCATCGAGCCGCCCGTCGAAGTCCAGCCAAGGCCGAAACCCAAGAAGAAGCCCAAGCCACGCCCGCCGGCGGAGCCCGAAACGCCGATCGTCGAGAAGACCAACGACGCCCGCGTCGTGCTGGTGGTCGGCGATTTTCTTGCGGGCGGCCTGGCCGAAGGCCTGGACACGGCCTTTGCCGACAATCCCGCCGTCAGGATCGTCGCCCGCTCCAACGGTTCCTCCGGCTTCGTTCGCGACGATGTCTACAATTGGCCAGCCCAGATAAAATCGCTGATCGAGACCGAGAAACCGGCGGTCGTGATCGTCATGCTGGGCTCCAACGACCGGCAGCAGATGAAGGTCGGCGACGTGCGCGAGCAGCCGCGCTCGGAGAACTGGACCAAGGAATATGAGCGCCGCACCGATGCGCTGGGCAAGGCTCTTCAGGAGACCAAGGTGCCGTTCCTGTGGGTCGGCATGCCGGCTTTCGGTGTGTCGAAGATGAACTCCGACATGCTCGCCTTCAACGACATCTATCACTCGGCCGCCCAGACCCATGGCGGCGAGTTCGTCGATGTCTGGGATGGCTTCGTCGACGAGAACGGCGCTTTCGTCACCTCCGGCCCCGACATCAACGGCCAGCCGGTGCGCCTGCGCTCCGACGACGGCATCAACGTCACCAAGGCCGGCAAGCGCAAGCTCGCCTTCTACACGGAAAAGCCCCTGGCCAAGATTCTCGGACTGGCGGCGCCGGGAAGCATCACCACCGTGTCCGCGCCGACGGGCGCTCCGGTCGAGGCGCCCAAGCCGGCCGCCGCGCCCGTCATCGTCGACCGCACCGCGCCGATGCTGCTCGGCGACCCGGCGCTCGACGGGGGAACCGAACTGCTGGGTGCCGCGCAACCAGCCAAGGCCAATCCGAACCTGCCTGGCGAAAAGCTGATCCTGGAAGGCAAGGCGCCGGCCGCCTCGCCCGGCCGCGCCGACGATTTTTCCTGGCCGCCAAAGCCGACCGCCGCCGCTCAGCCCGATACTGGGGCGGGCATCAATCAGTAGCTCATCGGCTCGGAGACCGTTTCAGAAATTCGCTCGTGCGAGTCAGATGGTGGTGTTTTCGAGAACCGGAGCGGAGCGTACGTTGACGTACGTGAGCACCGGAAGTGCAGAAACGCCATCAACTGGCCGCAGGAGTAGAATTTCTAAACGGTCTTACCGCGGCAGCACCGTCGACCCCATCAACGCCTCGTCGATCGAGCGCGCCGCCTGGCGGCCCTCGCGGATCGCCCAGACCACCAGCGACTGGCCCCGGCGCACGTCGCCCGCGGCATAGAGCTTGTCGACGCTCGTCCTGTAGTCGCGATCATTGGCCTCGACATTCCGCGAGCGGCGGCTGTCGGTGACGACCTTGATCTTGCCGTCCAGTTCCTTCATCAGGCTGTCGCCCGCCGGGCCGGCAAAGCCGATGGCGATGAAGGCGAGATCGGCGCGGATAACGAACTCTGTGCCAGCGATCGGCTTGCGCTTCTCGTCCACCTCGCAGCAGCGCACGCCGGTCAACTGGCCGTCCTCGCCGATGAATTCGAGCGTCGCCACCTGGAATTCGCGCTCGGCGCCCTCGGCCTGCGAGGAGGACGTGCGCATCTTGGTCGCCCAATAGGGCCATACGGAGAGCTTGTCTTCCTTCTCCGGCGGCTGCGGACGGATGTCGAGCTGCGTCACGCGCACCGCGCCCTGGCGGAAGGCGGTGCCGATGCAGTCGGACGAGGTGTCGCCGCCGCCGACCACCACGACATGTTGGCCGCCGGCGATGATCGGGTGTGAGGGCCAGGCCACCGACTGGATAGGCTCGCCGCCGACGCGGCGGTTCTGCTGCACCAGATAGGGCATGGCGTCGTAGACGCCGCTGAGATCGGCCCCCGGAATGCCGGCCGGACGCGGTGTTTCCGAGCCGCCGCAATAGAGCACCGCGTCGAATTCCTCGATGAGGTCGGCCACCTTCATGTCGACGCCGACATTGACGCCGCAATGGAAGGTCACGCCCTCGCCTTGCATCTGCTCGATGCGCCGGTCGATATAGTGCTTCTCGATTTTGAAGTCGGGGATGCCGTAGCGCATGAGGCCGCCGGGGCGGCTTTCGCGCTCATAGACATGCACGTCGTGCCCGGCGCGGCCGAGCTGCTGCGCCGCCGCCATGCCGGACGGGCCGGAGCCGATCACGGCGACACGTTTGCCGGTCTTCTTCTCGGGCGGATAGGGCCGGATATGGCCGGTTTCGTAGGCCTTGTCGGCGATCGCCTGCTCGACCGTCTTGATTGCGACCGGAATGTCCTCGAGGTTCAGCGTGCAGGCTTCCTCGCAAGGCGCCGGGCAGATGCGGCCGGTGAATTCCGGGAAATTGTTGGTCGAATGCAGGTTGCGGATAGCGCTGTCCCAGTCGCCATTGTAGACGAGATCGTTCCAGTCCGGGATCTGGTTGTGGATTGGGCAGCCGGTCGGCCCATGGCAGAACGGAATGCCGCAATCCATGCAGCGCGCGGCCTGTTTCTCGACCTCCTTGTCGGACATCGGCAGCGTGAATTCGCGGAAATGCCGGATGCGGTCGGAGGCCGGCTGGTACTTGTGCACCT
>NZ_RZRX01000366.1:0-4445 GCF_003997405.1 Mesorhizobium sp. M2A.F.Ca.ET.042.01.1.1 | reverse complement strand
TCCTTCTGGTCGGCGAGAGCTGGATGAGTTCCGCCACCCACTACAAGGGCTTCGACCAGTTCGGCAGCGTCACCTTCCATCTCGGCGCCACGCCTTTGGTCAACGCCTTGAAGGACAGCGAGTTCGATCTTGAATACATGCCGGCCCACGAGGCGGTTGAAAAGCTGCCTTTCACCATGGAGGGCCTGTCGCAATACAAGGCGATCGTGCTCTCCGATATCGGTGCCAACTCGCTTTTGCTGCATCCCGATGTCTGGCTGCACGGCAAGACCGTGCCCAACCGGCTCAAGCTTCTGCGCGATTGGACGAGGGCAGGCGGCGGCCTGGTCATGATCGGCGGCTATTTCAGCTTCCAGGGCATCGACGGCAAGGCCCGCTGGCACCGCACGGCCGTCGAGGACGCGCTGCCGGTGACCTGTCTTCCCTATGACGACCGGCTCGAAATCCCCGAGGGCTTTCGGCCTCAAATCACCGGCGCCAGGGATCACCAGATACTTGCCGGCATCGAGGGCGAATGGCCGATCCTGCTAGGCGCCAACGAGGTCGTTGCCCGAGACCGGGACGATGTCGAGATCCTGGCGCGGCTGCCGCTGGATCAGGGCGGTCATCCGCTGTTGGTGACCGGGCGCCATGGCGAGGGGCGCACCCTGGTCTGGACGTCGGACATCGGCCCGCACTGGCTGCCAAACAGCTTCGTCGAATGGCAAGGCTATGCGCGGCTTTGGACCAATGTGCTGCGCTGGGTCAGCAAGGCCGCCTAGCCTATCCACGAATGCCGGAGAGACCGTCATGACGGCACCCTTTCTCGTTGCCAGGAACATCGCCAAGCGCTTCGGCGCGCTGACCGCCCTTGCCGATGTCGACCTGGAAATCCGGCCCGGCGAAGTGCTGGCGCTGCTCGGCGACAACGGCGCTGGCAAGTCGACTTTCATCAAGATCCTGGCCGGCGCTCATCCGCCGAGCGACGGCGAGCTTCTCATTGAAGGCAAAGCGGTCGCGTTCGCCTCGCCCAAGGATGCCGCGGCGTCCGGAATCGCGACAATCTTCCAGGAACTGGCGCTTTCGGAGAACCTTTCGATCGCCGAGAACGTCTTCCTCGGCCGCGAATTGAAACGCTCCATTTTTGGCATCCCTTTTCTGAAACGAGCCGAGATGCGCCAGCGCGTCGACGGCCTTCTGCAGGAGCTCGACGCCCATATCTCCGATCCCGACGCTCCGGTCGGCAGCCTGTCGGGCGGCCAGCGCCAAGCCGTCGCCATCTGCCGGGCGCTCAATCTCAACGCCCGGCTGGTCATCATGGATGAACCGACGGCCGCCCTTGCCGTCGCCGAGACCCGCAAAGTGCTGGCGCTAACTCGGCGCCTTGCCGGCCGCGGCTGCGCCGTCGTGCTGATCAGCCACAACATTTCCGAAGTCTTCGAGGTTGCCGACCGGATCGTGGTGTTCCGGCGCGGCCGCAAGGTGGCCGAACGCCTGGCCGCGGAGACCAATCACGAGGAAGTCGTTTCACTCATAACAGGCGCCCATCCCGACGTGCGGGCGCTCGAAAAAACAAACTGAAACGCACGTCATTCCAGAGAGGATCACACACAATGCTTTCACAACTCAGGAAAGTGCTCGCCGCCTCCGCGCTGTCGTTGGTCGCCGCGACGGCGGCGCATGCGGCAGACAAGCATAAGGTCGCCTTCGTGCCGCAGCTGATCGGCATCCCCTATTTCAACGCCATGGAGGCCGGCGGCAACCGAGCCGCCAAGGATCTCGGCGTCGATTTCGTCTATTCCGGCCCAGTCGACACCAACCCGGTCGACCAGTTGCAGATCGTGCAGAACCTGATCGACCAGGGCGTCGAAGCGGTCTCGGTCTCCGTTCTCGATGCTTCGAGCATCGCCCCGGTGGTGGAGAGCGCCAAGGCCAAAGGCATCAAATTGTTCACCAGCGACAGCGACGCTCCCGACAGCGGCCGCGCGGTCTATGTGGCGCAGGCGACAGACGAGGGGCTCGGCACCACGATCATCGACGAACTGGTCAAGCGCGTCGGCGAGGACGCCACGATCGGCATCGTCTCCGGTGAGGCGACCGCGTCCAACCTCAACGCCTGGATCGGCTTCATGCAGAAGGAAGCCGCCGCCAAATATCCCAAGCTGAAGCTGCTCGCCCCGCAATTCGCCGGCGGCACGGCCGAGCGCGCCGCGCAGATCTCGGGCGACCTCATGGCCGCCAATCCCGATATCAAGGCCATCATCGCCGTCGCATCCTCGACCTGCCCGGGCGTTGCCCAGGCGATCGAGACCGCCGGCAAGATCGGCTCGGTTATCGGGACCGGTTACTGCAGCCCGAACACCGCCCGCTCCTATCTGAAGAGCGGCGCCTTCGGCTTCACCGTGCTGTGGGACCCTGAACAGCTCGGCTACCTGACGGTCTGGGCCGGCAAGCAGCTTATCGACGGCAAGAGCTTCGAGGCCGAAAACAAGGTTGCCGGCCTCGACAAGCCCGCCACCTATGATGCCGCCAAGGGCATCCTGCTGCTCGGGCCGCCGGCCGTCTTCACCAAGGACAATGTCGACCAGTTCAACTTCTGAGCCTGACGTGAACGTGGTGCGGCAGTCTGGAACCGGCGTCTTCTCCATGAATGGGCGGGAGTGGTCTTTGCTTGTCGCCTGTTTGCTTGCGGTCGTCATCTTTTCTGTCGCATCGCCGCACTACGCGACCCCGGGCAACGCGGTCACCGTGCTGCGCAACAGCGTCGAGCTGCTGCTGATCGGCCTCGGCATGACCCTACTGCTCGCCATGGGCGGCATCGATGTCTCGATCGGCATCGTCATGGGCCTCGCGGCCATCGCCATCGGCCGCGTTCTTGGCGCCGATGGCAGCCCGTTCGTCGCGCTTGCCGCGGGCCCGCTCGTCGGTGCGCTGCTGGGCTGCGTGACGGCCGCCATCGTCGTCCTGGGCCGCGTTCCGGCCATCGTCGGAACGCTCGGCCTGCTCGGCGTCTACCGGACCGCCGTGTTTGCGCTGCTTGGCGGGCAATGGCTTTCCGGCCTGCCCTCGGGCCTCACTGATCTGCTGGCAACCACCGTGCTCGGCATCCCCGTGCCGGCCCTGGTGATTGCCGTTGCCTATCTGATTGTCTGGCTGGCACTGCGGCGAACGCCCTATGGCTTGCATCTGCTGGCGATCGGCAATTCGGAAGAAAAGGCACGGCTCTCGGGAATACCGGTGATCAAGGTCCGCTTCACGACCTTTGTCATCAGCGGCGTCCTGACCGGCATTGCCGCCACCTTCTATGTCGCCACCTACCGCAATGTCGAAATGTCTATCGGCAGCACCTCGGCGCTGGATGCCATCGCCGCGGTCATTCTCGGCGGCACAAGCATATTGGGCGGCCGCTGCAGCCTGCTCGGCACGGTGCTCGGCGTGCTCCTGCTCAGAATTCTCCAGAATGGCCTGCTTCTCATCGGTGTCCCCTCGCTTTGGCAGCCGGTCGTCACCGGCGTGCTGATCATCGGTGTGCTCGGCTTCGAAGCGGTCTCCAATCGCCTGCCTCTTACCCGGTTCCAGCGAGCCCGCGCATGAGAACGCTTCGGAACCTGCAGGGCCCGGCCCTGACCCTGGCTTTGCTGTGCGCGCTGTGGCTGATCGTGATTGTCGGCCTGCTGGCGCTCAAGCCTTCCGTCTTCAATCTCGGCACCGTAACCACCATTCTTCAGTTCTCGACCATCCTGGCGCTGGTCGGCCTCGGACAGGGGATGGTCATCCTGGCCGGCGGCACAGGCATAGACCTGTCGGTCGGCGGCGCGGTTTCGCTCTCCGCCGTCGTCGCGATGCTGTCGCTCAAACTGGGCTTGCCGCCGGTCCTGGTGCCGGCCGTCTGCATCCTGGCCGGCGCAGCGCTCGGCGCCCTCAACGGATTGCTGGTGAACGGCCTGGCGCTGCTGCCCTTCATCGCGACGCTCGGCACCTTCTTCGTCTATTCCGGCGTGGCGCTTGCCGTCACCGGCGGCGCGGCCCAGTCGGGCGTGCCAGGATGGCTGCTTGTGTGGGGACGCGGTGTCGTCGCCGGCATTCCCGTGCCCTTCCTCACCCTGGCCATCCCCTGCTTCGCGCTGGCCGGCCTTGCGCTGATGGCGACGGCCTGGGGGCGCTGGATCTACGCGATGGGCTTCAACGAACGCTCGGCCAGGCTGGTCGGCATTCCTGTCGATCGCGTGCGCTTCATCCTCTGCCCTGAGCGGCGCGCTCGCCGGCGCCGCCGGCCTGGTTTCGCTCGCCTGGCTCGGCAGCGGCAGGCCCAATATCGGCCAGAACCTCGAGCTGGAATCGCTGACCGCCGCGATGCTTGGCGGCATCGCCATCACCGGTGGGCGCGGCGGCGTCGGCGGCGTGTTCGCGGCCGTGCTGCTCCTGGTCACGCTCAAGACCGGGCTGCTGCAATTGAACATCAACAC
>NZ_RZRX01000365.1:0-4459 GCF_003997405.1 Mesorhizobium sp. M2A.F.Ca.ET.042.01.1.1 | reverse complement strand
GCTGCAGACGGTAGAAGCCGCGCTCGACGCGGCGCGCGCGGCGGGCGCCGTCAGCGTGCTCAACACCGCCCCCTTCCGTGCCGAAGCAGCCGGTTTCCTCGGCAGGGCGGACTATGCGGTCGCCAACGAGACCGAATTCGATCTCTACGGCGAGGCGCTGTCGCTTTCCGGGCGCGACCGCCCTGCCCGCATGCGCGACTATGCCCAAAAAACCGGCCGCGCCATCGTCGTTACGCTCGGCGGCGACGGCGTGCTGGCCGCCACGCCCGATGATTTCCTCACCGTTCCGGCGCTCAAGATCACGCCGGTCGACACGGTCGGCGCCGGCGACACCTTCTGCGGCTATTTCGGCGCCGGCCTGTCGTCCGGCCTGTCTCTTCAGGACGCAATCACCCGTGCCGCCGCAGCCGGCTCGCTCGCCTGCCTGAAACCCGGCGCGCAGCCGGCGATCCCGCTCGGCAAGGATGTCGACGCTGCCTTGGCGGGAACGCGTTAAGCATGCGTCCCGTCACCAAGCACGCCCTGCCGCCGGCCGGCGATATCTGCCGTCTCTCCGCCGTCGAGCTCGCCGACAGGATCAGGCAACGGCAATTGTCGGTGTGTGAAGTCGTCAGCGCTTTCCTTGACCGCATCGAGGCCGTCAACCCGCTGGTCAATGCGATCGTCTCGCCGCGCGAGCGCGCCGACATCCTGGCCGAGGCCGACAACGCCGATGCTCATCTGGCCCGCGGCGGCGAGGCCGGATCGCTGTTCGGCCTGCCGATCGCCATCAAAGACCTCGCCCTGACCAAGGGGCTCAGAACCACGTTCGGCTCGCCGATCTTCGCCGATTTCATCCCTGACACGGACGACTTCTTCGTCGAGCGCATCCGAAAGGCCGGCGCCATCATCATCGGCAAGACCAATGTTCCGGAATTCGGCCTTGGCTCCAACACCTACAATCCGGTCTTCGGGCCGACGCTCAACGCCTTCGACCCGGCGCTGACCGCCGGCGGCTCGAGCGGCGGCACGGCGGTGGCACTGGCGCTCGACATGCTGCCGGTCGCCGACGGCAGCGACTTCGGCGGCTCGCTGCGCAATCCGGCCGCCTACAACAATGTCTACGGCTTCCGTCCCTCGCAGGGGCTTGTGCCCGCCGGCCCCGACATCGACGTCTTCTATTCGCAAATGGGCGTCGAGGGACCGATGGGCCGCAGCGTGCGCGACATCGCGCTGTTGCTCGACGAACAGGCGGGCTATCATCCGCAGGCGCCCTTGTCCTATGGCAAGGAGGGCTCGTTCCTCGACGGCTTGGGGACGAAAGCCTCCGGCGGCCGCGTCGCCTGGCTGGGCGATCTCGGCGGCCATCTGCCGACGGAACCGGGCGTGCTCGACCTCTGCGAGACCGCGCTTGCCCGCTTTGCGGACGCGTCGTTCCCCAGCGAAGCGCTGGTGCCGGATGTCGATTTCGAGGCGTTGTGGCAGGCTTTCGTCACCTTGCGCCAGGCAAGCAGCGGCTGCGGCTTGAAAGCGCATTACGATGACCCGGAAAAGCGTAGGCTTCTGAAGCCTGAGGCCGTCTGGGAAGTGGAACAGGCGATACGCCTTACCGCGCCGCAGATCCACGCCGCCAGCGTCCAGCGCACCGCGTGGCATCGCACGCTGCTTTCGCTGTTCGAGCGCTTCGACCTCATCGCGCTCCCGACCGCGCAGGTCTTCCCGTTCGACGTAACCACCCACTGGCCGCGCGAGGTCGCGGGGCGGACCATGGACAGCTATCATCGGTGGATGCAGGTCTCCGCCTTTGCAACGCTGGGCGGCTGCCCGGCGCTCAACGTGCCGGCCGGCTTCGACGCAAAGGGCCGGCCGATGGGCATGCAATTGATCGGTCGCCCGCGCGGCGACCTCGCCGTGCTCAAGGCCGGCGCCGCCTACGAGGCGACGCTGCCCTGGCCGGTGGGGGCCGCGTGACGGGCCGCCCTGCCCGGTCAGCTTGCGCCAACGCCAATCCCGTGCATTGATCGCGCTCCGCCCAAATCGGCGCCGTCCTGTTCGAGGCAAGAATCATGTCGCTGGAACTCTACGCAACCTATGTCGTCGCCTGCATCGTCATCATCCTGGTGCCGGGCCCGACCGTCACGCTGATCATCGCCAACAGCATCCGCCACGGCTCGCGCGCGGGCTTGGCCAATGTCGCCGGCACGCAGGCCGGGCTCGCCATCATGATCGCCATCGTCGGCATCGGCCTCAATACGCTGATCGCCGGCATGGGCCACTGGTTCGAATGGGTGCGGCTGATCGGCGCCGCCTACCTGATCTGGATGGGCATCCAGATGTTTCGCGCAAAAGGCGCGCTGAACCCGGACGGGTCGGCGAAGAAGCCGCGCGGCGGCTTCTTCCTGCAAGGCTTTCTCGTGGCGATCAGCAATCCGAAGACCTTGGTGTTCTTCGGCGCCTTCTTCCCGCAGTTTATCGCACCGCAGGGCAATTACACGCTGCAGATCGTGGTCATGGGCCTGACGGCGATGATCTTCGCCGCCATGTCGGACTCGACCTACGCCCTTGCCGCCGGCCGCGCAGGACGCCTGCTGTCGGCCAGCCGCGTCAGGCTGATGTCACGCATCAGCGGCAGTTTTCTCGTTGGCGGTGGCCTCTGGCTGGCGTTTTCGAAGGCGAAGTAACAGTCTTCCCCTTCTCCCCTTGTGGGAGAAGGTGGATCGGCGCGCAGCGCCGAGACGGATGAGGGGTGTTCCAGCGGAGTGAGGCGTGGGCTTTCCCTGGAGCACCCCTCATCCGACCTCGCTTCGCGAGGCCACCTTCCCCCACAAGGGGGGAAGGAAGAGGTGCTACAACCGCCCCAGCCGCTCCACCAACAGCGCGAAGAAGCCGTCATGGTCGATGTCGCGCATCACGGTGGCATTCTTTTCCCGCTTGGTGACACCCCACCAGTCGATCACCGTCATGCCCATGGTGAGTTCCGACGCGGTCTCCACGCTGACATTGCAGCGGCGGCCTTTGAACAGTTCCGGTTTGAGGAGATAGGCGATCACGCACGGATCGTGCAGCGGCCCGCCATCGGTGCCGTATTTCTCCTCGTCATAGCGTTCGAAGAACTCCAGCATCTCGGCGGTCGCGGTGCCGACCTTGGTGCCGAGCTGGCGGAAAGCCTGTATGCGCTTTGACGAGGTCAGCGCCTTGTGGGTGACGTCGAGCGGCATCATCACGATCGGGATGCCTGATTTGAACACCAGATCGGCGGCCTGCGGGTCCACATAGATGTTGAATTCGGCGGCCGGGGTGACATTGCCGCCCTCGAAGAAGCCACCGCCCATCAGGACGATTTCCTTGATGCGGGGCGCGATCCTGGGCTCGCGGATCAGCGCCAGCGCGATGTTGGTGAGCGGTCCGAGCGGGCACAGCGTGATCGTGCCGCTTTCCTCGCGCATCAGCGTCTCGACGATGAAATCGACGGCGTACTGTTCCTGCAACGGCATGGTGGGCTCAGGCAGCTGCGGGCCATTGAGGCCCGTCTTGCCATGCACTTCCTCGGCGGTGACCAACTCGCGCGTCAGCGGGCGGATGGCGCCGGCATAGACCTTGATGTCGGGCCGGCCGGCCAATTCGCAGATCTTGCGGGCGTTGTTCTGGGTCAGCTTTAGCGGCACGTTGCCGGCAACCGCGGTGATGCCGACGATCTCCAGCTCGGAACTGCCGAGCGCCAGCAATATGGCGACGGCATCGTCCTGGCCGGGATCCGTGTCGATGATGATCTTTCTGGACTGGGGCATTTCAATTCCTTTTTGGGGAGTCTTTTTGGGCGGGGTTTCGAGCATGATCCCGAAAAAGTGGGAACCGGTTTTCGGACAAGATCATGCTCCAACGAGAAGCTGAAACAGGATGGCGGTTCAACGAAACGTCATCCTGATTTCAGTGGCTTGAACTTGATCGCGCGGCGGACCATATCAAGACCATCGGGAAAAATGCCATCCGGGTTTTTCCAGTTTGTGTCGCTCTTCAGAGGACAGTGTAACAATGAGTCGAATGACGCCCTTCTCCAGCCCGCTTCTTCTGGGCTTCGATGCCATGGAAAAGACGCTGGAGCGTCTGGCGAAGACCGGCGACAGCTATCCGCCGTACAACATCGAACGCCTCAGCGCCGCGGACGGCAAGGCCGAAAGGCTGCGCATCACATTGGCCGTTGCCGGTTTCGCCGAGAGCGATCTCGATGTCACCACGGAGGAAAACCAGCTGATCGTGCGCGGTCGCCAGACCGACGACACCGAGCGCGAATTCCTGCACCGCGGCATCGCCGCGCGCCAGTTCCAGCGCTGTTTCGTGCTGGCCGACGGCATGCGGGTGATAGCGGCCGAGTTGAAGAACGGCCTGCTGTCGATCGATCTCGATCGGCCGGAGGCCGAGCGGCTGGTACGGAAAATAAACATATCGGTGAAAGACTGACCTTCGCCGATGGCTCTATGCG
>NZ_RZRX01000364.1:0-4520 GCF_003997405.1 Mesorhizobium sp. M2A.F.Ca.ET.042.01.1.1 | reverse complement strand
CTTCGCGCCGTCGCTGGCGGTGGGCGCGGGGCTGGGCAGCACGCTCGGCCTGGTCTTCGGCGCCGCCACCGGAACCGCGGCGCTGCTCGGCATGGCCGGCTATTTCGCCGGCGTCGTGCAGGCGCCGATGACGGCCTTCGTCATCATCCTCGAAATGACCGGCAACCACGACAATGTCATCGCGCTGATGTGCGCGGCGATGCTGGGCTACGGCACGGCCCGGCTCATCTCCAACGAACCTCTTTACCACGCGCTGTCACGGGTCTTCATCGCCGAAGCGATTCGGCGGCGCAGGGTTGCCGGGGCAGAACAGCCGCTGTGAAAGCGAAGACCGGATGTGAGCCCGGCCTACTTATCCAAACGCGCCAGCTTATCTGGCAGACGAGATTTCGATTACATTCGGATGATCGCTGAGCAAAAGGTCGAGCGAGGTAGTGTTCTTCACTGTCCGGACAGGATCGGTGCCGACAGTCGGATCATAGATGCTTATGGAAGCCGCCGTGGCGCCAAGGCGCACCGTCACCTGGTCCTGGTCGTTCAACCGTTCGTCCCAGACGACCAGTTGGAACGTCCCGTCACTGCGCCGCAGGAGAAGATCATGAACCGTTGGAGGCTGGTCCGCGATTGTGTAATCCAACGTGCCGGACGTAGCGGCCGTACCCTCGTCAGCCAGAATAGTCGTTGCGTTGTGAAGGTAGGTCGCGGCGTTGCGGGGTGAATAATCGGGCCTGAAGAAACCGAACGACTGGTTGCCGGCCTCATCGGTGCGGTCCCTCAGCAGATAGACCGAAGTGTAGGCATAACCACGCTTGAACTGTGCGAAATACAAATTCAACAAATTCAAACCCTGCAACTCTTCGGTGACCGGTCCCTGGATATTGGTTCCCGTCTCGGTCGTGACACGCGGCAGTGTTTCAAGTTGTTCAGGCGGGTAGCCCCGGAACCATTTCGACCATGTCAGACCGAAGTTTCCGAATAGTCCGTCGACCCGCGAAGCATAGGTTGGGTCGGCAGCATCCCACACCTTGTTGTCGGCCGGATAGGGCGAATGCGGGTGATAGAGGTAGTTGTGTACATTCGCGTAGTCCGCATAGCTGGTGCCGTCCGGCATCAAGGTTCCAGCGCCCTGAGGAATTGCAAGAAACTGAAGGCCAACATTGTCATTTTGCGCTCCCGGTTCCGAAATCGACCACACGGGGTATTTCGCCAGGGCCGGATTCGTCTTGACCGCCTGGTAAAGGTCCCGCTGCAATTTCGCGACCGCCATCCACGAGTAACCGCGCCCGCCGCCTTTCTCGCCTTGATACTCGACAGGCCAGTTGTTTGGCTCGTTGTTGCCCTCAAAGGCCAGCAGCGCGTTGGCCCGAGCCAATACCTTGCCGGTTTCTATCAACTTCTTCAGGTCGGACCCACCGCTCACCAGTCCCCAACTCAGCCGGGCGCCGGTTTGCCGATGCAGTTCCAGAAAGGTCTGCATGGTCGTGGGGCCGTTGTCAGTTAACCCCTCTATTCCCGCCCTCACCCACCGGAAGCCGCAATAGCGGACCATCTCGACGGTCTTGGCCAAAGGCTGGCCCCGGTCCGGAAATGTGCTGACGACGCCGATGCTGTTCAGAAAATCCGCGGTCGGAACGGCGGCTCTTGGGTCGGCACGCGAGTCCTGAGACCAAAGAGCCAACATCGCGGCGATCGCAAGACACTGGTGTTGGGTGCTCACGAAAGGGTTCCTTCCGGTCCGCTCGCGGGGGAATATGGCTCGGCCTCGGATTGTCCTCATCTCGCCGGTCTGAGCCATACATGCCCACCATAGCAACCAGCGTTGCTTGCCGTAACACCCATTCCGCTATTCATCTACAAAATAGCCGTAGGGTCTGATGCTCATTTCATGAAAACGCCAACCCGCTCTCCGATGCGCAATTGCGCATCGAATCCGTTCCACATTCTTTCCGGAAATTGCTCTCAAATGAAAACGGCCGGGCTTGCGGCCCGGCCATCGGATTCAGACTCGGTCTCTGCCTACTTGCACTTGGCGATCGAGGCCAGCGCGGCCGATATGCCCTTCAGCGAGAAGACATAGGAGGTGGGGTTGCCGCGGCCGGACTTCGCCGACACCTTCATGTCGGTGCCGGTCTTCATGGCTGCGATCAGCACCGGCTCCTCGGCGGCGTTCTCCACCCAGGCCGACTTGCCGCGGGTGAACATCGAGAAGCTCTTCTTGTCGATGGTGACGGTGGCCTTCGAGCCTTCCTGGAAGTTGTAGCCGGCGATGAACTGCGGCTCGTAGGAAACCTGCTGTCCGGGACGCTGGCTGACGAAGAAGAACATGTCGCCATGGTCGAGCGACGGCGGCTGCTTGTCGGTCGGCACGGTCAGCACATAGCAGACCTTGCCGGCCTGCGACTGATAGCTGTAGGTGCCCCAGGCGTTGTGCTGGCCGATCTTGGTCGCCTGCTGCGCCAGCGCCGGCGCCGCGAAGGCGGCCGCCAGGACCAGGCTGGAAACTATAGCAATCAATCCGCGCATCGTTCTTCCCGTATTCCAAGTGGTGCGGAGGCGGGCCGCGTGGCGTCCTGCCGTCGCTTCATTTTGATTTAATCAGGGTTACCAAACGGTGAATCGTCCTCGATAAAAGGAACTCACCCCAGGAAACCGCCCACCCAAGGCACATCACGCCGAAGGGTTCGAGCGACGTGCTTTGGGTCTCTTTTCTTGTGCATGTCGTTACCCAAAAACCGCTACGCAGTTTTGGGAGACATGCCGTCGCGCAGCCAACGTTGAAAGCAGCTGGCGCGACGTTCCGGCGCGGAGTTGGATGTCACGAAAACGGCAAGAGTTTGTCTTTCGAACGCGCTGATTTGCGGGCTGAGCAAGCCGCCGTCAGCCCTTGTCGGCCAGCGCGTCCTTGGCGGCCTGCCTGTGGGCAGGCGTTATATGGGCGCTGACGGCGGCGATCGCCGCGGTCAGCACGGCAAGGTCGTCGGTGTAGCCGAGGCCGACGACGAAATCGGGAATGAAATCGAACGGCAGGACGAAATAGCCAAGCGCACCGACCAGGGTGGCCTTGGCGCGCAGCGGCGTATTCTTGTCCATGGCGCAGTAATAGGCGGCGACGACTTCGTCCATGAACGGAATCTGCCGCGCCGCCTTCTTGGCGGTGCGCCAGAATTTGTCACGGATCTCGCCTTCGCCGGCAAGCTTGTCGCCGAAGCCGAAGAAATCGAAACCGGAACCTTGCGTCATCAATCGCTCCTTGGCGGCCGCGCGCAACCCATGCGTGCTGACCCGCCGCGAAAGATGTGGTGAAAGCGGGGGGCTGCTGCAAGAGTTGGGGGGTTGGTTGGGCGGAAAATCGGACTCGGCAGCGCTGGCGATGTGTAGCCGAGTTGGCAACGCAACGTTGGGGATTGGCCGGAACGCCCCTCCCGTCGTCATTCTATGGCGGAGCAAGGAGCGAAGCGACGCGCGCAGACCATAGAATCCATGCCGGTACGCTGAGGCGCGGCCACGGTGCAGAATTCTGCTCCGCTGCTTTCTTCGACCCAGATCACGGAATGGATCCTCGGGTCTGCGCTCCGCTTCGCGTCGCTCCGCCCGTGGATGACGAAAGTCGCGGGCTTCGGCAATCGCGAACGTTCGCCATGGTCTGCACCGCCGTGACGCTCATAGGTCACGGAATGGATTCCAGGGTCTGCGCGCGTCGCTTCGCTCCTTGCTCCGCCCTGGAATGACGAAGTGAGGCGAGGCCCTTCGCCCTTAGTGAAAATACCGGTTCATCCGCTTGGCCAGCTCGATATCGAGCGCCGTCACGCCGCCGGCGTCATGCGTGTTCAGCGTCACGTCCACGGTCTTGTAGACATTGGACCAATCCGGGTGATGGTCCATCTTCTCGGCGGCCAGCGCCACGCGGGTCATGAAGGCGAAGGCCTCGGAGAAATTCTTGAAGACGAAGCTGCGCTTGATCGAGGCGCCGTCGGCGGCGAGCGACCAGCCGTCGAGCTCGGCCAGAGCGGCGGCGATCGCGTCCTTGCTTAGTTTTTCTCTCGTCATGATGATTTCCCGTGCTATCTCGATTTTGACCCTCACCATAATGCAAGTCGCCCAAAGCTGCCTTGCGGTTTTGGGGTTCCAAATGCACAAATGGCGCATATCGCATGAGCATTAAGCCGATAAATTCCGTTCTGTTCGTCTGTCTCGGCAATATCTGCCGTTCGCCGCTGGCCGAGGGCGTGTTTCGCGCCGTCTGGGCCGAGCGTGGCCGGGGCCACGAAATGCTGCTCGATTCGGCCGGGACCGGCGGCTGGCATGCCGGCGAGGAGCCGGACCGGCGCTCGATCGCGGTGGCCGCGAAGCATGGCGTCGACATTTCAGGGCAAAGGGCACGCAAGGTGCTGCCGGAGGATTTTTCGCGCTTCGACCTGATGCTCGGCATGGACCGGGCCAATGCGCGCGACCTCAAGGCGCTGGCGCCGCAGGCCGCGCGGGACCGCGTCCATCTTTATCTGGATTTCGCCATGGGAAGG
>NZ_RZRX01000363.1:0-4584 GCF_003997405.1 Mesorhizobium sp. M2A.F.Ca.ET.042.01.1.1 | reverse complement strand
GGTCAAGGACACCTCGCTGGCGGCCGCCATCACGGTGCCCGAGATGTTCCAGGCCGCGCAGCGCATCGTCGCCACCACCTATGAGCCGCTGATCCTCTATGTCGAGGCGGCGGCGCTCTATCTCGTGCTGAGCTCGGTGCTGTCGGCGCTGCAGGCGCGGCTGGAGGTGCGGCTCAACCGCTATGGCGGCTTCCTGGAGGCCAATTCATGATCGGCCTTACCGACATCGAGAAGCGTTTTGGCGACAATCTTGTCCTGAAGGGCGTCACCGTCAGCATCGACGAGGGCAGCGTCACGGCGCTGGTCGGCCCTTCCGGCGGGGGCAAGAGCACGCTCCTGCGTTGCATCAACCTGCTGGAGATCCCGACTTCCGGCTCCTTGCGCATCGGCGAGGAGACGCTTGCGTTCCATCCGGGCGGCAAGGTGCCGGCAAAAGATATCCAGCGCATACGCCTGCAGACCGGCATGGTGTTCCAGAACTTCCAGCTCTTCCCGCATCGCACGGCGATCGAGAATGTCATGGAAGGGCTGGTGACGGTGCTGAAATGGCCCGAGCCGAGGGCGCGCGAGCGAGCGATGGCGCTGCTCGAAAAGGTCGGCATGGCGCACAAGGCCGATGCCTGGCCGGCAACGCTGTCGGGCGGCCAGCAGCAGCGCGTGGCGATCGCCCGGGCGCTTGCGCCGTCGCCGCGCGTGCTGCTCTGCGACGAGCCGACCTCGGCGCTCGATCCGGAACTGGCTCAGGAAGTGGTCGACGTGCTTGGGCAGCTGGCCCGCGAGGGCACGACCATGGTGATGGCCACGCATGATCTCAGGCTCGCCTCCAAGATCGCTGAGGAGGTCGTCTTTCTCGATGCCGGCGCGATCGTCGAGAAGGGTCCGGCCTCGGTCGTGTTCGACAATCCGGAGCGCGAGCGGACGAAACGTTTCATCGCCTCGCTCAGGCAGGAGGAGGCGCAGAAGGAAGGGGGAGGCGCGTAACCTTCGATAGGCCTTTCAGAACAAAAAACCCGGCGCGAGGCCGGGTTCTTCGTAACTTAAAGGCGAAAAAGCTCAGGCAGCTTCTTCCTGTTCGGATTCTTCGTTGTCAGCCTTGGCGCCGCGCTTCGGGCCCTTGTTGAGATTGACCTCGATGAGACGCACCGCCTCGGTCTCCGACATGCGGTTCACCGCGGCGATCTCACGAGCCATGCGGTCGAGCGCGGCTTCATAGAGCTGGCGCTCGGAATAGGACTGCTCCGGCTGGTTGTCGGCGCGGTAGAGATCGCGGACGACTTCCGAGATCGAGATCAGGTCGCCGGAATTGATCTTGGCATCATATTCCTGGGCGCGGCGCGACCACATGGTGCGCTTGATGCGGGCGCGGCCCTGTACGACCTTCAGCGCGCGGTCGACATAATCCTCTTCCGACAGCTTGCGCATGCCGATCGAGGTCGCCTTGGCGACCGGCACCTTCAGCCGCATCTTGTCCTTCTGGAAATCGATGACGAACAGTTCCAGCTTGTGACCCGCAACTTCCTGCTCGTCGATCGCCACGATCTGGCCGACGCCATGCGCCGGATAGACGATGAACTCGCCGGTCTTGAACCCGTGGCGGGCCGCGGTGGACTTCTTCTGCGGGGTGATCGTTGCCATTACGCCCTGAACTCCTTAGTTGTGCCGCCGGCATCATGCCGGCGCGAACCCATGGGGCCGGCGGTAGCCGACCGTTAGCCGCGCAACAGGATGAACCCACCGGAAAAGCAGGGGGCCGGCATATCGCACGAATGCGACCGCCTGCCCCAGATCGCTCTGGTCCGGAATTAAAAGCTCACCTTTCAGTGATTTGGGGCGTTAGCGCCATAAATCGACGTCGTGTCACCGGCATGTTTTGCTTATGTAACACAAAAAGTCGGAAGAATCAAGGTTTTGCCGCGTTCGCTAACGCCAAGCGGCAGTGCTGCCTGTCAAGACAGTATTTGTGTCGGCCCCGTTACGCCGCGTCATGCCACGGCTATCGGCCTCTTTCTCAGTCACCCTCGCCGGGTTCGGCCGAGAAATATTTCTCGAACTTCCCGGTCTCGCCGTCGAAGGTCTTGGCGTCGGCGGGCGGTTCTTTCTTGGCCGTGATGTTGGGCCACTTCTCGGCGTATTCGGCGTTGACCTGCAACCATTTGTCGAGACCGCCCTCGGTGTCCGGCTTGATCGCGTCCGCCGGGCATTCGGGCTCGCACACGCCGCAGTCGATGCACTCGTCGGGATGGATGACGAGCATGTTCTCGCCCTCGTAGAAACAGTCGACCGGACAGACCTCGATGCAGTCCATGTATTTGCATTTGATGCAATTGTCGGTCACGACATAGGTCATTGCAGGCTCCGGAACGTCCCATTTTGTTGGGCTTTTTGGCTGAGGTAACGCCTTTGCCCGCCGCATGCAAGGGTAGGGATTGCCGGCGGAGCCGGAGGGCCGGAAAGGAATTCCGGCCGGAAGAGCGGATCGGCGTCACCGAGCCTTATCGCCGCGCAGTTTCGCGGAATTTCTCCGGCCACGCGCTGGGCCGGCTATGTTTCAATCGTCGCCGAGCAGACGGTCGGTCTGCCGGCGCTCGCGTTTGGTCGGGCGGCCGCTGCCGGCCTCGCGCAGCGCCGGAATGGCGTCCGCAACGGCCCCGCCTTTGGGCGTCGGGGCCGGCGACATGTCCTGGTAAAGCAACCGCGCTTCATCGGCCGGCCCGCGCCGTGTGCCGCAATCCAGCACTTTCCAGACCAGGATGCGGCCCTCGAGCGTGATGGTCAGCACGTCGCCGGGCTTCACCAGATCGGAGGCCTGCGCTGCTTTGTCGCGATTGATGCGGACGCGTCCGGCGACGACGACCTTCGCGGCCAGGGACCGCGACTTCACCGCGCGCGAGAAGAACAGCCATTTGTCGATGCGCTGGCGGCCTTCTCCAACCATCGCAACCGACCGAGGTTATTTCTTCAGCTGGTCGCGCAGGGCGGCGAGCTTGGCGAAGGGCGAATCCGGATCGAAGCGCTGCGGGCGTTCCTCGCGCGGCTTGCCCTGGAAGGCCGGCTTGCCGCCCGGAGCGTTGCCTTTGCCTTCCTGCCTGCTGCCCTTCCAGTCAGGCCGGCCCTCCCGGCGATCGCCCTGCGGCCGCCCTTCGCGGCGTTCACCGCCCTCGCGGCGGTCGCCCGCATCCGGCCTCGGATTGAATTTCGACCGGTCGAAGCGCGGCTTGCCGGTGCCGTCGCGCTGCTCGCGGCGGCCTTCATGGGCCGGCCGGTCGCCGGGCTGGCCGCCCGCGGCGCCCGTCTGGCTGTCCCGCGCCGGCTGGTCACCGCGCTGGCGATTGTCGCGACGGTTGTCGTGACGCTGGCGCGGGCGCTGATGGTCGAAACGCGCCTGGCGCCACAGAAGGACAGGTTTCGGTTCTTCAGCTTCGGCCGGTGTTTCGTCGGCCTTACCCTCCCCCATCGAGGGGGAGGTAAGGGCGTCGGCGCCTTCGGCCGACTGAAGCGCTGCAGCGGGGGCTTCCACAGTGGGAACCTCTTCCGCGACCTCGGCCGCAACGTCTGCCAGCTCTTCAACGGCAGGTTCCGGTGCTGCTTCCGAGCTGGCTTCGGCAGGAACTTCCGCGACAGGTTCCGCCGCTTCCGCGACGGCTTCAGTCGGAGCTTCGACGACTGCCGGCTCCGAGCCCTCGGCTGTTGCCTCGGCGACCGCGGCTTGCGCCTCTGCTGCCTGCGCGGCACGCGCCGCTTCTTCCGCCGCCAGCTTCGCCGCCGCCGCCTCGCGGGCGGCATTGTCCTGGGCTTCGAGCTTCGCCTTCACTTCGGCGGTCGGCTTCGCCTCGGAGCGATAGCCGAGACCTTTCAGGATCTCTTCCATGTCGTCGGCCGTGGCGCCGAGGATCGACATCATCGGCGGCGTCACCATGAAGGCGTGGCCGTCATAGGCGCCGTCCGGACGCTGGCCGAGACCGGGTTTCCAGTTGGTCGCAGGGCGGATGAGGTCGGCAAGCCGCTCGAGGATATCGACGCGCACGGCGCGGCGGCCGAGATTGCGATAGCCGGCGAGCTTGTAGAAGGTCTTGTCGAAGGCGGGGTCGATGACGACCGAGGTGCGGCCCGATGCGAGCGCATGCACCACGTCGCCGAAGCCCGGCTTGTCCTTGCCGTCGTTCTTCAGCGCCCAGAGCAAGGTCACCAGACCGGCCGGAGCCGGCTTGATCAGCGCCGGCACGAAGACATGATAGGCGCCGAAGCGCACGCCGAGCCGGCGCAGCGCGGCGCGGCCCTCCTGATCGAGCGACTTCATCTCTTCGGCGATGTCGCGGCGATTGATCAGGCCGAAATGCTCGACCAGCTGGAACGCGATGCCGCGTGCGATGCCGGTGAGCTGGTCGGCATTCTTCAGATCGACCAGCGGCTTCAGCAGCGACTCGATCTGGAAATTGACGAAACGCTCGGCGCGCGCCGCGACCTTGTCGCGGGCAGGGCCGGTCAGCTGTTCGTCGGCAAGCAGGACAAGGCGCGGCTTCAGCGCCTCGTCGCCGCCGACCAGCGTGCCGATCGGCGCGCCGATCCAGCGCAGGACGCCGTCGG
>NZ_RZRX01000362.1:0-4594 GCF_003997405.1 Mesorhizobium sp. M2A.F.Ca.ET.042.01.1.1 | reverse complement strand
TCCACGGGCGAAGCAAGGAGCGAAGCGACGCGCCCAGACCCGAGGATCCATTCCGTGACTTCCGAGCGCTGCCGCGCTGCAGAATTCTGCTCCGTTGCACTCCACGGCTCAGATCACGGAATGGATTCCAGGGTCTACGCGACGCCGCTTCGCGGCTGCTCCGCCCTGGAATGACGAGGTTGAGCGGCTTCGGCCAATCCCCAGCGTTGGTGCCGATTGCGTGCTACCCTTGTTCCGATGGCGGCCAGTGCGTTGCCATCATGGCGAGCGTCTCGGCTCTGTCCGGAGCGCCCAGCCTGCCGCCGAAGCGCAGGCATTTGAGCGCGGCTGCGGCGCTGGCGAAGCGCAGGGCCTCTTCCATCGGCATGGCCTCGGCGAGGCCGACGGCAAAAGCGCCGTGGAAAACGTCGCCGGCGGCGAGCGTATCCACCGCCTTGACCTTCGGCGCCTCGACATGGCGCACGCGTCCGGTCGCCCGGTCGTGCCACCAGGTTCCAGCGGCGCCGCCGGTCACCGCGACAAAGGCATCGGTGCGCGAGGCGAGGTCGGCGCAAGCGCTTTCCGGGTCGAGCGCATGGCCGCAGACGATGCGCGCCGCAGGCTCGGACGCGACGATATGCGAGGCCAACGGCAGAAGCCGCTCCAGCACCTCGACGGGTGCTGTATCGGCATCCAGGATCGCCGGACGGCCGATCGATCTGGCCGCGCTCAAGGCGAGCGCCGCGGCGCCCGGCCAGCGGACATCGACCAGAACGGCGTCGAAGCCGGAGAGGTCGGCGAGCGGCAGCGTTTCAGGATCGGCCTGCGCCTTCTTGTCGTAGAAGGGGACGATGATGCGCTCGCCATGCGCATCGACCACGATCGCGGCCAGCGCCGAACGCGCGCCGGGAACCCGGCGGATAAGGCTGCAGTCGATGCCTTCGGCCTTGATGTCGGCGATCAGCTGGTCGCCGACCGGATCGTCGCCCGCGCTTGCCCATAGCGAGACCTCGGCGCCGAGGCGATGCGCGGCGCAGGCGGCGCTCGTCGCCATGCCGGAAGCGATCTGGACGCCGTCGCTGGCGATGAACTTGCCCTGATGCGCGGGCAGCGTCTCGACTCGGAGAATGGTGTCGAGGGTGAAGGCGCCGACGCTGAGCAGTCTGACCGGCTTCGCCATCGTCGTGTTACTCGAGCGGCTTGATCTTGCCGAGCGGAATGAAGCCGAGCGAAGCCTTACCCTTGACGATCTTCAGCGGCATCGACGGTTCCTTCCCGAGCATCGCCAAGGCGGCAAAACCCTGCTCGATTTCGCTTTTATGCTCGGGAACGGCACCGGCGAGGATGGCCGCCACCGCTTTCGGGTCCTTGAGCTTGATCATCAGGTCCCCGTCGACCAGCCCTTCCGCATCGACGGAGACCGGTCCTGATACGGTGATGCGCGCGGTTCCCGATGACAGGTCGAGTTTGGTAATGTCGATCGACTGGCCGCGCAGGCTTTTGGGCGGGGCCGCGATCAACGCCACGCCATTCTTCAGCGTCACATCGCCGCTGCCGTCCAGCGCCGGCAGTACGCGTCCCTCGATAGCGTCCGCATTGATCTCCAGATCGCCGAAGCTGCCGACATAGTTGATGTCCTGGCCGGCCGGCTGCAATTGCCCGGCCGCCTTGCCGGCGCTAAACAGCTGCATCGGATCCGTGTCGTCCTGCGGGTCGGTCTGACCGTTCAGGCCTTCGGCCTGCAGCGAGACACTGCGCGGCAGCGGCCACCACACTTTGACATTGGCGTGCAGCTGGTCCCAGTCGATCCAGAGCGGCGGCATGCCGGGCGCGATCGTGCGCAGCGGCCCGCGCAGATCGGCGACCGGCGACAAGAGACCAGTGATGCCAGCGACGGCGTTGAAGCTCCCGGTAGACGCAGCGACTTTCCGGGCGTCGTCCTCATAGGCGATGTTGTCGCAGGAGACCGTGAAGCTCATCGGATAGCCGCTGACGGTAAGGTTGGCGCAGCCGGCGGCGATGCCCTTGCTGCCTAGCCGCGCCACCGCCTGGTCGGCCTCGGTCTTGAGCCTTTCGGCGAGATAGAACCAGCCGCCGCTGTAGATGGCGAACAGCACGACGACGAACGCCGCGAGCCAAAGCAGCCGGCGGCGGGATTTGGGCGATCGCTCGTCACTTGACGTCATGCTGCGGCTCTCGTTAACCCCGGCGTGCAGGCGTTTGCTTCACGCAAACAAGCGGGGGCAGAAGAAGCACCTTATCGGTGCGGCGTCGTTCACTCGAATGCGATCAGGCTTGGCGATATGGGCGATTTTTGGGTTTTTGGCTATGGGTCGCTGATCTGGCGGCCCGGATTCGCCCATGTCGAGACGCGCCGCGCCAGGCTTTACGGCTACCGCCGCTCGCTGTGCGTCTATTCCTTCGTGCATCGCGGCACGCGCGCAAGGCCGGGTCTGGTGCTCGGCCTCGACCGGGGCGGCTCCTGCATCGGCCTCGCCTACCGCGTCCCCGGCAATCTGCGCGACGAGGTGCTTTCCTACCTGCGCGAGCGAGAGCTGGTGACCAGCGTCTATCTCGAACGCCTACTGGACATCCGGCTGGATGGCGGCGTTTCGGTCGAGGCGGTCGCCTACATCGTCGACCGGCAGCATGAACAATATGCCGGCGCGCTCGATGCCGATCACGCGGCAAGGATCGTTCGCGGCGCCGTCGGCCAGTCGGGCCGGAATGAGGATTATGTGCTGAGCACGCTCGAGCATCTCGAGGCGCTCGGCATCCGCGATCACTGGCTGGAAGAGGTGGGCCGCCAGGTCTCGCCTTCGTGAGGGCTTTTTGTTTTACGCAATTCCGGACGCAAAACCGCGACGCACTTTTGCTGGAATTGCTCTGGTCCGATCAAAAAGCAAAACCATGCCTTTGACCTCGGCCGACCACGACCTAGCTTAGCGGCATCCCATCCCTGGGCGTCAGGCCCGTTCCAGCATCACGGAGATCAGTCTTGCAGAAACGCCGTCTCGGTCGCACCGACCTTTCCATCGCGCCGCTGGTCCTGGGCGGCAACGTCTTCGGCTGGACTGCCGACGAGAAGACCTCCTTCGATCTGCTCGACCGGTTCGTCGGGGCGGGCCTGAACGCCATCGATACGGCCGATGCCTATTCGCGCTGGGTTCCCGGCAACAAGGGCGGCGAGTCGGAAACCATCATCGGCAATTGGATGAAGAGCCGCGGCAACCGCGACAAGGTGGTCATCATTACCAAGGTCGGCTCGGACATGGGCCAGGGTAAGCGCGACCTCTCCGCCGCTTATATCGAAAAGGCGGTCGAGGCATCGCTCAAGCGGCTGCAGGTCGATGTCATCGACCTCTATCTGTCGCACTGGCCGGACCCGGCCACCCCTTATGAGGAGACGCTCGGCGCCTATCAGCGCCTGCTCGAAAAAGGCAAGATCCGCTATCCGGGCTGCTCCAATCTCGATGGCGGCCAGCTGCGCGCCGCGCTCGACGTGGCCAGCCTGCGCAGCCTGCCGCGTTACGAGGTGCTGCAGCCTGAATACAATTTGTACGATCGCTCGTCGCTCGACGGACCGCTGCTCGATCTCTGCAAGGCTGAGGATATCGGCGTCATCACCTATTTCAGCCTGGCCAAGGGATTTTTGAGCGGCAAATACCGCAGCAAGGCCGATCTCGGGCAAAGCGCACGCGGCGAGGGTGTGGCCGGCTACCTCAACGAGCGCGGCATGCGCATCCTTTCCGCGCTCGATGCCGTGGCCGAACGCCATTCGGCCAAGCAGGCGGAAGTGGCGCTGGCCTGGATCATCGCGCGTCCAGGCATCACCGCGCCGATCGCCAGCGCCACGACGCCGGCCCAGATGGACAGCCTGATCCGCGCCGCGTCGCTCACGCTTTCGGCCGACGATGTGGCGGCGCTGGACCGGGCCAGCTCGTAATCTCAACACGCCTTGGCACAGTCGATACTCGCACGATCATCCAAGACGGCCATGACGGTCCCTTCCTAAATCCTGTTGCATCGTGGCAGGAGGAGGGTTCGGCATGGCTGGCAGTGGTCTGGGCGATGCATCCTGGCAGCAAGTGCTGGCGCTTGTTGTGGCCGCGACGGTCGTTATGGGCAGTCCAGGACCGGCGACGATCAGCGTGACCGCCGTTGGTGCGGCTTTCGGCCTGCGTCCTTCGCTGGGTTACACCGCGGGCGTCGTGCTCGGCACGATCGCCGTGCTTCTGGCGGTGGCGGCCGGGATTTTCGGCCTACTGACCTCGGTGCCGGGAGTGGCGCCGGTGCTGGCGATCCTCTCGGCCGCATACATCCTTTATCTCGCCTCCAAAATAGCGACCGCGCCGCCATTTGCCGAGCGCGGGAGCACGGCGACGAAGCCCGATTTTCTCGGCGGCTTCACGCTCGCCGTCGCCAACCCGAAGGCCTATGTGGCGATTGGTGCGGTTTTTGCCGGCGCCGCGTCGCAGGCCGATGCGCTAGAGCGGGATGAAGTCATTTCCGGTCGTATCCTGCATTGGCGAAGTAGTTTGAGCACTCGGCGGGTGTCGTGCGGTTGAGGATCTCGCCGATCGCCTGACAGACGGTTTCGGCCGTCCGTTTGGCC
>NZ_RZRX01000361.1:0-4656 GCF_003997405.1 Mesorhizobium sp. M2A.F.Ca.ET.042.01.1.1 | reverse complement strand
AGCCGGCATCGCGCAGTTGCATCGGCGAGATGTTGACGGCGATCCAGGGAAGTTCGGTCCCGGCGGCAAAGCGGCAGGCTTCGCTTAGCGTCCATTTGCCGAGCTCGCCGATGAGGCCGCGCTCCTCGGCAATCGCGATGAACTGCGCCGCGGGCAAGGCGCCGTGCACCTCATGCCCCCAGCGGATCAGCGCTTCGGCCCCGAGAATCCGGCGGCCGTCGGCCGCGAAAACCGGCTGATAGGCGAGCTTTATGCCGCCCTCGCCCTCCAGCGCCTTGCGGAGTTCCGACTCGACCTTGCGCTTGCGCAACAAGAGATCATCCATGTCGCCGGCGAACACCTCGTAGCGGTCGCGACCGTTCTTCTTGGCCTCGTAGAGCGCGATGTCGGCCTTGCGCAGCAGGTCGTCGGCATCCGCATCAGACCCGGACGAGAGCGCGATGCCGATGCTCGCGCCGACGAAGACCTGGTCGCCAATGAGCCTGAATGGCTCACGCAGCTTCATAAGCAGCCTTTCGGCGATATCTTCGGCGCTTGCGACGTCGGGAATGTCGAGCAGGATGACAGCGAACTCGTCGCCGCCGAGCCGCGCGACGGTATCGGCTTCGCGGATCGTATGCTTGAGCCGCGCCGCCGTCTGGCGCACGAGCTCGTCGCCGGCCGGATGGCCGAGCGTGTCGTTGATATGCTTGAAGCGATCGAGGTCGAGGTAAAGCAGCGCCACGCGCGTTCCGTCCTGGCCGGCGAAGAGCAGCATGCGCCGCAATCGGTCCTCGAACAGCGCCCGGTTGGGCAGGCCGGTGAGCGTGTCGTGGAAGGCGAGATATTGCGCCTGGTCCTGGCTGGTCTGCAGCGCGGTCGAGGCGCGGCGCAATCGGCGCAGCAGGAACACCAGAACGCCGCCCGCCACGAGCAGCGCGATCGCCAAGGCCGGAGCGATCTTGCGCACCAAGGTGAGGCCGGGCCGCAACTGGTCCCAGCCGATATAGCCGAGTATCACGCCACGCGAATCGACCAGCGGCACGGCGGCCGGGCCAACCGGCTCGGACAACGGCACCAGGCGCGCGCCATCGAGCAGGTATTTGGCCGCGATCTTGCCGATGACGGCATCGTTGATGAACTCGACCGAGATATGCACATATTCCGTGCCAGGCGCCTGGCTGACGCGATCCGTGCTCGGCACCAGCGGCATGACACTCAGGATCGCGGGCTTCCCCTGGAGCGAGACAAGATCCTGCGCGACCATCTTGGCCGGCTGGCCGGAGGCGTCGGCCTTAGGCGGTTCAGCCAACATGCGGCGCAGCTTGTCGACGGTCGGCCGCAATTCCGGCTGGTCCTCGCCGAAAGCCGACGCCGCGACGACCTTGCCTTCCCGCATGGCGTGGATCGCATGGTTGGCGGCGTCGAGGATGTAGACCCGGTTGTGGCCGTAGTAGCTGTACATCCAGGTGCTGAGGTTTTCCTCGATCCAGGCCTGATTGCCCGCCCTCACATTGGTTACCGAGTCATCCCAGACCGTCACGCTTTCCTGCTCGCGCTGAACCGTGGCAATCTGGTCGTTCAGCCCATCGGCGATGAAAATCTTCTGCCGTTCGAGTGAAGCCTCGTCGGCCTGATTGGCGGCGTAGAAGCCGAAGCCGACGACAATCGCCAACGTGAGAGCGGCAAGCGTCAGCACGGTCAACGTGACCTGGTGCGTCAACGGGCTGCTGTCGTGGCGTGCGCTCATGCGTTCCGGGCCGGCTCTCCTGCCGCCTGTCAAATCAAATCGGGCTTAAAATCACGTTATAATATTAGCAGGTTTTCTCCATGCTTGACGCGGGCCGATAAGCGTTCCCCAATCGCCAAATGAGTGAAACAGCAACCGAATCACGCAGCAACGCCACCGAATACACGGTGAGCGAGATTTCCGGCGCGCTGAAGCGCACTGTCGAGGACGCCTTCGGCAATGTGCGGGTGCGCGGCGAGATTTCCGGCTATCGCGGCCCGCATTCGTCCGGCCATGCTTACTTTGCCTTGAAGGATGACCGGGCGCGGATCGATGCCGTGGTCTGGAAGACCACCATGGCGCGGCTGAAATTCCGCCCCGAGGAAGGCATGGAGGTGATCGCCAGCGGCCGGCTGACGACCTATCCGGGCAAATCCAACTACCAGATCGTCATCGACAATCTGGAGCCGGCGGGCGCCGGCGCGCTGATGGCGCTGCTCGAAGAGCGCAAGCGCCGGCTGCAGGCCGAAGGCCTGTTCGACGCCGGCCGCAAGCGGCGGCTGCCCTTCATGCCCAAGGTCATCGGCGTCGTCACCTCGCCGACGGGCTCGGTGATCCGCGACATCATCCATCGCATCAAGGACCGGTTTCCGCTCCATGTGCTGGTCTGGCCGGTGCGGGTCCAAGGCGAGACGACGGCCAAGGAAGTCACCGCGGCCGTCAACGGCTTCAACGCGCTGACTTGGGACGGACCCATCCGCCAGCCCGACGTTTTGATCGTGGCGCGCGGCGGCGGCAGCCTCGAAGACCTCTGGGGCTTCAACGACGAAGGGCTGGCACGTGCCGTCGCGTCGTCGGCCATCCCGGTGATCTCGGCCGTCGGGCACGAGACCGATACGACCCTGATCGACTTCGTCGCCGATAGGCGCGCGCCAACGCCGACGGGCGCGGCCGAGATCGCCGTGCCGGTCAGGGCGGACCTGGAGGCCACCTTGGCCAGCCTTGGCGCTCGGCTCAATGCCTGCGCTTCGCGGCATCTTGAGCGTAAACGCCAGGCGGTGCGCGCGGCGGCGCGCGCGCTCCCCTCGCCCGACCAGTTGCTGGCGCTGCCGCGCCGCCGTTTCGACGATGCGACCAGCCGCCTCGGCCGCGGGCTGACGGTGAATATCGAGCGCAAGCGGGCGACGCTTGAGCGGCAAAGGCTGACGCCGGCGACCCTGTCGCGACGCCTCAACGAAGCGCGCACGCTGACCGGTCGGGATATCGCGCGAGCGCGGGCGGCGTTCTTCGCCATCGTGCGCGAGCGGCGCCAGCGCTTCCAGCGCAATTCGACGCGCCTGTCGCCGGCGCCGATCGTGCGGCGGCAGAAGCTGCAGGCCGACACATTGGCCGGACTGTCGCGACGGCAGGACCAGGCGCTGGCGCGGCGGCTCGACCGGCTGCGCGCGGCGCTGACCCAGGCCGACCGACTTTTGTCGACGCTGTCGCACAAGGCCGTGCTGGCGCGCGGCTTCGCGCTGGTCAAGGACACCGAGGGCGCCGTCATCAAGCGGGTCGCGGAGCTGGCGCCGGGCGCGGCGCTGCAGCTTGAATTCGCCGATGGCACTGCCGAGGCCATCGCCACCAGCGGCGGCGCGCGGCCGAAGCTGGCCGCGAAGCCGTCCGCTAAGGCCAGGGAGCCGGGCAATCAGGGCTCGTTGTTCTGAGGTTTGGATGAGCAGCCACGACCCGCATCTTCGCACGCCTTCCGGCAAGCCGCGCCTGCGCTCCTTCGGCATCGAGCTCGATGGCACGCCAGGCCGTTTCAACGCCATCACCGACGTTCCAGGCGTGTCGGTGGGCTACACGACGCTGATTTCCGGCGACGGTCCGTTGCGTGTCGGCAACGGACCGGTGCGCACCGGCGTCACCGCGATCCTGCCGAGGCCGGTTCAGGAACTCGCAACGCCGGTTTTCGCCGGCGTGTTCAGCCAGAATGGAAATGGCGAGCTGACGGGCACGCATATCATCGAGGAGACCGGCGCCTTCAACTTCCCGGTCACCATCACCAACACGCATTCCTGCGGCGTCACCCGCGACGCCACGCTGCGCTGGATGCACAAGGTGCTGCCAGCCGCGCTCGACACAGGCTGGGGCCTGCCTGTGGCGGCCGAGACCTATGACGGCTTCCTCAACGACATCAACGGCCATCATGTGAGTGTGGAGCATGTCGTCGCCGCGCTCGACAGCGCCGGCGGCGGCGGCATCGAGGAAGGCAGCGTCGGCGGCGGCACCGGCATGATCACCTTCGGCTTCAAGGCCGGATCCGGCACCGCCTCGCGCATCGTCGCGTGGCAGGACAGGCGCTACACGGTGGGTGTCTTCGTGCAGTCGAATTTCGGCAAGAGGCACAATTTCACCATTCGCGGCCGGCGCATCGGGCAGGCGCTTGTCGACCCGCCGATCCGCGAGGCGACGGCGCGCGCCGAAAAGGGTTCGATCATCGCCGTGGTCGCCACCGACGCGCCGTTCCTGCCGCATCAGATGAAGCGACTCGCCCGGCGCGTGCCGCTCGGCATCGCCATGACCGGCGGCTATGGCTACCACAGTTCAGGCGATATCTTTCTGGCGTTCTCGACCGCCAATCCGGGGGCGGCGCTTGGCGCTTCAGGGCGCATCGGACTGGCGGAGTTCATCCCCGACGTCGACATCGATCCGTTCTTCGACGCGGTCGTGCAAAGCGTCGAGGAGGCGATCCTCAACGCGCTCACCGCCAATGAGGACATGACGGGACGCGACGGCAATTTCGTGCCGGCGCTGCCGAAGGGCTGGCTAAAGGAGAAGTTCGGCTAGAGTGTTTCACCGTTTCACGGAAACGGCGAACCACTCTATCTCCTTGTTTTTACGCAATTCCAGGAAAAGCGTGAGCGGTTTTCCGTCCGGAATTGCGTAAAAACAAGGAGATAGAG
>NZ_RZRX01000360.1:0-4687 GCF_003997405.1 Mesorhizobium sp. M2A.F.Ca.ET.042.01.1.1 | reverse complement strand
GGTGCGCCCCGCCCGCTGGGACATGGCGGGCGCAGCACTCTGCATCGTCGGCGCCTCCGTCATCCTGCTTGCGCCGCGCGGGATTTGAGGGATGGAACTCCCCGCCCCGCTCCGGCAAGGCGTCGACAGCCTGCTCGAGAAGGTGCCGCTGCCGGCGCTGAAGCAGGCGGCAAGGACGCTGTCCGAACGCTACCGCGCCGAGCTGCGCGATGGCCGCCTGCATATGGGCGAGGAGATGGCGGTCAAGGCCTATCTGGCGACGCGGCTGCCCGCCACCTATGCCGCGGTGCGCGCCAGCCTCGAGGCGCTCGCCGATGCGCGACCGGATTTCCAGCCCAATACCTTGCTCGACATCGGCGCCGGGCCTGGCACGATGCTTTGGGCCACGACAGACGCCTGGCCGGAGCTGGAACAGGCTGTGTTGGTCGAAGCGAGCGCCGCGGTACGCAAGGTCGGGCAGTCGCTTGCAGCCGGCACGATCGCCGCCCGCACCGAGTGGGTCGCCGGCGATGCCACCATCGATCTCGATGGCCTCAAGGCCGCCGACCTCGTCAGCATCGCCTATGTGCTCGACGAAGTCGCGCCGGCCTCGTTGCCGAAGCTCGTCGACCGCCTCTGGCAGCTGACCGCCGACACGCTGCTCGTCGTCGAGCCCGGCACGCCCGCCGGCTGGCAGCGCATGCTTGCCGCGCGCCAGCAATTGATCGGGGCGGAAGCGCACCTCCTGGCGCCCTGCCCCAACGCGGCGCCCTGCCCGCTCGCGCCGCCCGACTGGTGCCATTTCTCGCGCCGGGTCGCGCGTTCGCGCCTGCATCGCCTGGTCAAGGAGGCCGACGTGCCGTGGGAGGACGAGAAGTTCATCTATCTCGCCGCCTCCCGGCAACCGGCGCCGGCGCGCGCTGCGCGGGTGCTAGCGCCGCCGAAAGGCGGTTCCGGCAAGGTGGTGCTGAAACTCTGCCGGCCGGACGGCAGCGCGGGCGAGCAGTTGTTCAGCAAGCGCGACGGTGACGTCTTCAAGACGGCGCGCCGGGTGGACTGGGGTGACACGCTGGGCTGAGGGCACGTAAGGCCGGCGACATTTGAGCGAAGTCGGGGCGTCGATGTGTTTGGCAGAAACGCTACTTTGGCGACTAGCTGAAGCGCTTGTCAGGTCGTCATTCTATGGCGGAGCAAGGAGCGAAGCGACGCGCGTAGACCGTAGAATCCATGCCGTTACCTGTGAGCGTTGCAGCGGAGCAGAACAACTCTAGTTCTGCACCGCTTTTACTCCTGGCGCACGGGCACGGCATGGATCCTCGGGTCTGCGCGCGTCGCTTTGCTCCTTGCTCCGCCCGTGGATGACGAAGCTCCAACGTTTCAGCTCATCCCCAACGGCCGCGCCGCTCCGCCCAAACGTACATAAACGGTTCTGCAATGAGCGACCAGCAAGAGCCGCTTGTCGTCGAAATTGTTCTTGCTTCGTTCCGGCCTCGCGCGTAAGAATCGCGGCTTGCCGAGTCAAACGGAATCGGGCCACCGGAATACTGTCCTGTGGATGGTTTGCCGATCCTGTGAACATTGGGCATCAAGCCGGTTGGACCGAGGAGTGTTGCAGAAAGGTCAGCACCCGAATCTTCCCGTTCTGGTATCGAGGAAGGCGGGATCGAAATCGGGGATATCATGGCAGAGGCGGCACTGAAATTCGGCGCGGCGGAAACGCCGCTCTATCGCGAGGCACCGAACAACATCGAGGCCGAGCAGGCGCTGCTGGGCGCTATTCTCGTCAACAACGACGCCTTCTACCGGGTCTCGGATTTCCTCAAGCCGGCCCATTTCTACGAGCCGCTGCATCGCCGCATCTTCGAGGTCGCGTCCGAGCTGATCCGCATGGGCAAGATCGCGACGCCGATCACGCTGAAGACCTTCCTGCCGGCCGACGAGAAAGTCGGCGACATGACGGTGGCGCAATATGTGGTGCGGCTTGCGGTCGAAGCGGTCACCGTCGTCAACGCCACCGACTATGGCCGCGCCATCTACGACCTCGCGACGCGCCGCGCGCTGATCACCGTCGGCGAGGACATGGTCAACATCGCCTATGACGCGCCGGTCGACATGTCGCCGTCGGAGCAGATCGAGGACGCCGAGCGGCGGCTGTTCGAGCTCGCCGAAACCGGCCGCTACGATGGCGGCTTCGAAAGCTTCAACGATGCGGTCAAGACCGCCGTCGACATGGCCAATGCCGCCTATATGCGCGATGGCCATCTCTCCGGCATCTCGACCGGCCTGCGCGACCTCGATCGCCGCATGGGCGGTCTGCAGCCTTCCGACCTTATCGTGCTGGCCGGACGCCCGGGCATGGGCAAGACCTCCTTGGCCACCAACATCGCCTTCAACATCGCCGAGGCCTATGTCCCGGCGCAGCAGGCCGACGGCACGTTCAAAGCCGCCAATGGCGGCGTCGTCGGCTTCTTCTCGCTGGAAATGTCGTCGGAGCAGCTCGCCACCCGCATCATCTCCGAGCAGACCGAGATTTCTTCGTCGAAGATCCGCCGCGGCGAGATCACCGAGATGGATTTCGAAAAGCTCGTCGCCTGCTCGCAGACGATGCAGAAGATCCCGCTGTTCATCGACCAGACCGGCGGCATCTCGATCGCGCAGCTTTCCGCCCGGGCGCGGCGGCTGAAACGCCAGCGCGGCCTCGACCTCATCGTCATCGACTATATCCAGCTGATGCAGGGATCGAGCGCCCGCGCGTCGCAGAACCGCGTGCAGGAAATCACCGAGATCACCACGGGCTTGAAGGCTTTGGCCAAGGAGCTCGGCGTGCCGATCATCGCGTTGTCGCAGCTCTCGCGCCAGGTCGAAAGCCGCGACGACAAGCGCCCGCAACTCTCTGACCTGCGCGAATCCGGCTCCATCGAGCAGGACGCCGACGTGGTGCTGTTCGTCTATCGCGAGGAATACTACCTCAAGAACCGCGAGCCGAAGCTCGGCACCGAGGAATACGTCAAGTGGGAAAACGAGATGAACGAGGCGCGCGGCAAGGCCGAGTGCATCGTGGCCAAGCAGCGCCACGGACCGACCGGCACCGTCAGCCTCGCCTTCCACGGCGAATTCACGCGGTTCTCAGACCTGGCCGAGGAGCACCATCTGCCGGAGAGGTTTGAGTAGCGTTTTGGGAAACGTCTCACTCCGTCGCCCCCCTCTCTGTCCTGCCGGACATCTCCCCCTCAAGGGGGGAGATTGGATGTCGCGTCGGCTTTCGCCAATCGCCAACGTTGCAGGATGGGCGCAATCGGCGAAACTGCTGATCTCCCCCCTAGAGGGGGAGATGTCCGGCAGGACAGAGGGGGGCGCTATCCCGCCAGCCTATCCAATATCGGGCCGCGTCTAATGGCCAAATCGCGCGTTCAGTTCATCTGCCAGAATTGCGGCTCGGTGCATCAGCGCTGGGCCGGCAAATGCGATGCCTGCGGCGAGTGGAACACGCTGGTCGAGGAAGGCACAGCCGGCGGCATCGGATCGGGACCGGCCAACACGCGCAACGCGCGAAAAGGCCGCGCCGTGGTGCTGACCAGCCTCGCCGGCGACATCGAGGACGCGCCGCGCATCGTTTCGGGGATCGGCGAGCTCGACCGCGCCACCGGTGGCGGTTTCGTGCGCGGCTCGGCGCTGCTGGTCGGCGGCGACCCGGGCATCGGCAAGTCGACGCTTTTGACGCAAGCAGCGGCGGCGCTCGCCTCGAAGGGCCACCGCATCGTCTATGTCTCGGGCGAGGAGGCCGTCGCGCAGATCAGGTTGCGCGCCCAGCGGCTCGGCGTCGCCTCGACGCCGGTCGAGCTCGCCGCCGAAACCAATGTCGAGGACATCCTGGCCACCATCGCCGATGGCAAGCGACCGGACCTCGTCATCCTCGATTCCATCCAGACGCTGTGGACGGACCTTGCCGATTCGGCGCCGGGCACCGTCACCCAGGTGCGCGCGGCCGCTCAAGCCATGATCCGCTACGCGAAATCCACGGGTGCTGCGATCGTGCTCGTCGGCCATGTCACCAAGGAGGGCCAGATCGCCGGCCCGCGCGTCGTCGAGCACATGGTCGACGGCGTGCTTTACTTCGAAGGCGAAGGCAACCATCACTTCCGCATCCTGCGCACGGTGAAGAACCGCTTTGGGCCAACCGACGAGATCGGCGTCTTCGAAATGTCGGACAAGGGCCTGCGCGAGGTTTCCAATCCGTCCGAGCTTTTCCTCGGCGAACGCCACGCGAAATCCCCGGGCGCCGCGGTTTTCGCAGGCATGGAGGGCACGCGGCCGGTGCTGGTCGAGATCCAGGCGCTGGTCGCTCCCTCCTCGCTCGGCACGCCGCGCCGCGCCGTCGTCGGCTGGGACGGAGCGCGGCTGTCGATGGTGCTTGCCGTGCTCGAGGCGCATTGCGGCGTGCGCTTCGGCCAGCACGACGTCTATCTCAACGTCGCCGGCGGCTACCGGATCTCGGAGCCGGCGGCCGATCTGGCGGTCGCCGCGGCATTGGTTTCGTCGCTCACCGGTCTTGCCCTTCCCGCCGATTGCGTCTATTTCGGCGAAATCAGCCTATCGGGTGCCGTGAGGCCGGTTGCGCATGCGCAGCAGCGCCTCAAGGAAGCCGAAAAGCTGGGCTTTGGAAGCGCGGTGCTGCCGCTCGGCAGCGAGGAAGTTGCCGGGGGGATCG
>NZ_RZRX01000035.1:0-35439 GCF_003997405.1 Mesorhizobium sp. M2A.F.Ca.ET.042.01.1.1 | reverse complement strand
CATATAAACGATTTAAACAACTTTCAAATTTTTTAAATCGATTAATGATTTGATATCATTCGGCTTTTCTGGTTCTGAACCTGACAGCCCCGGCAGGGGCTCAGGGAAATCCCCGTCACATGCGGCCAAATCCAGAGAGGAAATTTGATGTCGGAAGCCGGCAAACGCAACCCCGACTGCGCTATTGACGCGATCGGCCTGAAGACCACGGGCATGGTGCGCTACAATCTCGGCGCGGCCGAACTCTACGAGGAAGCGATCCGGCGCGGCGAGGCGAGGCTGACCGCGCAGGGCGCGCTGGTCGCCGAGACCGGTCAGCACACCGGGCGTTCGCCGAAGGACAAATTCGTCGTGCGCGACGAGGCGACCGAGCCGCATGTCTGGTGGGACAACAACAAGGCGATCTCGCCCGCCCAGTTCGAGGCGCTGCTTTCCGATTTCCGCGCCCACGCCGCGAACAAGGATCTCTATGTCCAAGACCTGGTCGGCGGCGCCGACGCCGACCTCAAGCTGCCGACCCGGGTCATCACCGAATTTGCCTGGCACTCGCTTTTCATCCGCAACCTTTTGATCCGCCCGCAAGCCGCCGAGCTCGAGCGCTTCCTCCCCGACATGACGATCATCGACCTGCCGTCCTTCCGCGCCGATCCGGCGCGCCACGGCACCCGCACCGAAACGGTGATCGCGGTCGACCTGATCCGCAAGATCGTGCTGATCGGCGGCACGTCCTATGCCGGCGAGATGAAGAAGTCGGTGTTCACCATGCTGAACTACCTGCTGCCGCAAAAGAGCGTGATGCCGATGCACTGTTCGGCCAATGAAGGTCCGGCCGGCGACGCGGCGGTGTTCTTCGGCCTGTCCGGCACCGGCAAGACGACGCTTTCGGCGGATCCGTCGCGCACGCTGATCGGCGACGACGAGCATGGCTGGGGCCCGCACGGCGTCTTCAATTTCGAGGGCGGCTGCTACGCCAAGACGATCCGGCTGTCGGCCGAGGCCGAGCCTGAGATATTCGCCACAACACAGCGCTTCGGCACGGTGCTGGAGAATGTCGTGCTCGATGCCGGCCGCGTGCCGGATTTCAATGACGGCAGTCTCACCGAGAACACGCGCTGCGCCTATCCGCTGGACTTCATCCCCAACGCCTCGAAGACCGGCCGCGCCGGCCATCCGAAGAACATCATCATGCTGACCGCCGACGCTTTCGGCGTGATGCCGCCGATCGCGAAATTGACCCCGGCGCAGGCGATGTACCACTTCCTGTCCGGCTACACCGCCAAGGTCGCCGGCACGGAAAAGGGCGTCACCGAGCCGGAGGCGACCTTCTCGACCTGCTTCGGCGCGCCCTTCATGCCGCGCCATCCCTCGGAATACGGCAATCTGCTGCGCGAGCTGATCGCCGAGCACAAGGTTGATTGCTGGCTGGTCAACACCGGCTGGACCGGCGGCGCCTACGGCACCGGCCGCCGCATGCCGATCAAGGTGACGCGCGCTCTTCTGGGCGCCGCGCTCGACGGTTCCTTGAAGTCGGCCGAGTTCCGCACCGACGCCAATTTCGGCTTCGAGGTGCCGGTGGCGGTTCCGGGCTTCGACGGCGCCATTCTCGACCCGCGCTCGACCTGGGCGGACAAGGCTGGCTACGACCGCCAGGCCGCGAAGCTGGTCAACATGTTCGCGACCAATTTCGAAAAGTTCGAGCGTCACGTCGACGCCGCCATCCTGGGCGCAGCGCCGCGCCTGCAGGAGGCGGCGGAATAATCGCTGCCTCGAGCGTCCTCACCTCCAGGGCCCGGCCAGCGCTATTCCAGGAAAGTGCGAAACGGTTTTCCGACCGGAATTGCGCCAACACAGAGAGCCAGCGTGGATTCGCCGTTTCCGTGAAACGGTGAAGCCCCTGCGCCGGGCCTTTTCTTTTTGCGGCCGTCGCGTCATGAGTGCTCCATGGCGAGCGACGACGACATCATCATATCAGGCGAAGCGGTCATCCATGCGGGCGACCTGCATGAGGACTTCATCCGCTCGTCCGGCCCGGGCGGCCAGAACGTCAACAAGGTGGCCACCGCCGTGCAGTTGCGCTTCGACGCGGCGAACGCTTCGGGCCTTAGCGAGCGGGTCCGCGCCCGCGCAATCAAGCTTGCTGGCCAGCGGGCCACCAAGGACGGCGTCATCGTTATCGAGGCCGGCCGGTTCCGCACTCAGGAGCAGAACCGCGCCGATGCGCGGGCGCGCCTGACCGCGCTGGTCGCCAAGGCGGCCGAGCCGCCACCGCCGCCGCGCAAGAAGACGAGGCCGTCCAAAGGCGCCGTGGAGCGCCGCCTCAAGAGCAAGGCAGGCCGGTCGACGGTGAAGAAGCTGCGCGGTCGTGTCGACAGCGACTGAGAATCGTGCCCCGAAGGACAGCGGCTTTCGGGTCGCCGTTTTGTTTTGCCGGTGGCATGCTTGGCCGGTCAACAGGATCGACTAATGCTCGTTCTGCCCAAAGGCGTCCGCCATATGCCGGGCTACATCGCTCGCCCCGCCCAGGAGGCGCTGGTCGAGGAAATAAGGCGCGTGGTGCAGGCCGCACCCCTCTACGTGCCCGCCATGCCGCGCACCGGCAAGGAGATGAGCGTGCGCATGACCAATTGCGGCGCGCTTGGCTGGGTGACCGACAAGGAGCGCGGCTACCGCTACCAGCCGACGCATCCGGTGACCGGCAAGCCTTGGCCGCCGATCCCCGAGGCGCTGCTGCAATTGTGGCGCGAAGTCTCGGCCTACCAGCATCCGCCCGAGGCCTGTCTTGTCAACTTCTATGCGGCGGACGCCAGGATGGGTCTGCACCAGGACCGCGACGAGCAGGATTTTGACGCGCCCGTTGTGTCGATCTCGCTGGGCGACGACTGCCTGTTCCGGGTCGGCCAGAACACGCGCGAAGGCGACACCAAATCGTTCAAGCTGAAGAGCGGCGACGTCGTCGTGCTCGGCGGCGAGGGGCGCCTCGCCTTCCATGGCGTCGACCGCATCTATCCCGCGACATCGGCGCTGTTGAAGAATGGCGGCCGCATCAATCTGACGCTGAGGCGGGTGACGGTGCCTGGCTGAGGCCGGCGTTGCGCTGCATCACACGCACGTTGTCGTCTTCCGCGATCATCCCATATCCGCTCAGGAAGCTGGCATAGTCCTGCCGGCGGGAGAGTGCTGCGTTCATGGCCGTATCGGTTTTCTGAATGATTATCAGCGCGGGCCGCTTGGTCTCGAGCTCGTCGAGCTTGCCGTCGATATAGTGGTCGAAAATCTGCCGGTAGTGATCCGCGCCAGCAGGATTGCCAGCCCGCGCCTCGGTCGCGGAAAGATAAAGGGAAAATCCGCCGAGCCAGTCGCTGCAATAGCTCGATATCCATGTCCCGCCAAGCATGCGGGTCAGCGGATGCCCGGCAGCGATGTCGGAGCCGACAAGGGCGACGGTCGGGTTTTGCACTGCGGCCCTGACCTTGACGACAAGGTCCGCGTTGGGGCTCTGTGTTTGCATGAATGGGATGGCCGCGGCCGTGATTACGGCGGCCAGCATCACCTTGCGCCGTGGCTCGATCGCTCCCGGCCGATGCGTCATTGGGTTAATTTGTGCCGTTCGCAAAAGCAGCGCCGTCAACAACAGGCTGAACGCCGGAAATGCGTGATAGGGCCAACCCTTTGCCTGGTAGATCAGCGGCACCATGGCCGCCAGGGAAGCCAGCGCGAACACCGCGACCAGCGGCGAGTAAGGCAATCCGGGCCGCAGCAGGCGCAGCATCAGGAGCCCTACCAGATAGACCGGCCCGTACATCAGCAGCACCGTCTGGAGGTTCCGCACCCGCATATAGGTGTCGACCAGCATCGGGTATATCGCGTCGAGGAATTGCGGGTAGAAATGGCGCACAGCAACGACATAGGCGACGCCAATCAGACCGATCACCCAGTATTCGGCGGCGAAAAGCGGCCGGATCGAACGGCGGCGCCAGACGACATAAAGCGCCGGGACAAGCACGATCAGCGCATAATAGGGCTTGACCAGCACCAGAATGCTGCCGCCAAAGCCGGCAAGCAGCGCCAATGGCAGGCTGGGCGTTCGGCCCTCGGCCGGCGCCGCGCGCCATGCCGTCAGCACCAGCAAGGGCGCAAACAATGCAATTCCCAGATGCTCGCGCTGGGTGAACGCGTTGCCGGGAAAGATGACCAGCAGGCCAAGGAAAAGCGGCAGCAGGGCAAACAAGGTGGCGTTCTCGGCAAAGCCGGCACACCGCGCAATGACAACGGTTAGCCCCAATCCGAGCAGGCAGATCGCATAGGAATAGCCGAGGACCGCGATCTCCGGCGATATGCCGAACTTGTGCGCGAGCACCACGGCCGGCATGAACAGCCAGGGCGTGAAGGGCGGATTGGCTTCGATGAGATCGACATACAAGCGGTCACCGCCGAGCATGCGCTCGCACATGGTGATTATCCAGCTGGTGTCGGACACCACGCCCCATCGCGTCTGCCAGGGAATGGCGGCCGCCAGGACCACGGCCAGCAGGACCAGCGTCCAAACGCGACGCTTCGGAACGGACCCGTCGTCCGACCGGGAGGCGAGGCGGTCCTGGAGCGCACTCATTGGGAGCCGTTCCGCAGCCTGGCGAGGCCTCTTCCAAAAACCCAGTGGCGAAGCACCACATAATTGACAGCCGGAACAAACAGGCAGGTCAACACGATCGGCATCTGCGCCGGAAGCCCAAACTTACCCGACAGAATGGCAGGAAAGGCAAAAGATATGGCGAGACCGAGCAGCGTGAGAACGACGAAGCGAGGCGCCTCGAAGCGATGGGCCTCGCCGGAAGAAAACGTAAAATACTTATGCCCCGCATAGGAGAAAGCAGAAGCCACGGCATAGGCGATGACAGAACCCGCGACCGGATCCATCATGATCGGCCTGCCCGCCGAAAACATTGCAGCCAGCATGGCATAGAGCAATGTCGCGCCGACGCCGGTCATAAGGAACCGGATCAGATGTTGGCCCATGCGCAAGTTAGACACGGCCGCTGCAGACATACTGCGCTCCAAGCGGCGCGCGAGCAAACCAGCTTTCGACCTTGCGCGCAAAGGGGCTGGCGAAGGGAAGCAACAGGAAATGCCTGGCTTCGATTTCGTGGAGCCCAGCGGCCTTCAACAGCCGGCCGGCCTTATGCCGGCTGATCAGGACGGCATCCTCGTCAAAAGGACAGCGAAGCACGGCCAATCGAGTCAAAGGGTTGAAGGGATTGTGTTCGATCAGGCAAATCGCGCCGCCGGGGCGGACGACGCGCCGCATCTCGGAGATGAAAGCGGACCACTGCTCCGGGGGGACGTGATGAACCACGCAGACCGCGAAAGCGAGATCGAAAGTGTCATCCGCATAGGGCAATGCTGGGCCTGGATAGTCCCTATACGTGACCCATGGGTTGTCGCCGCTGGCCCGCGCCACCGATTCCGTCGATATGTCACAGCCGTCAAGGGTCGAGAAAAGCGGCCGAACATAGGGGTGCAAGGCTCCGACGCCGCAACCGACATCCAGCGCACGGACACCGGCTCCGCCTTCGGCAAGACTGCGCTCGGCAATCACCCGCGCCAGCGGCTCTACTTTGGCCTGCAGGAAAAAGTCATGCTTCAGGCCGGAGAAGCTGATCGAATCGTCCACGGTCCTGTTGTAGGTGGACCGGTACTGGTCGAAGAGCGCCGCCATCAGCCGAATCTTCTATCGAGCGTCGACGGCTGTGCCATCGACCGGTTGCGGTTTTCGGCCGCCATGTTCACGGCTTCCTCGAAACCGGTCGGGCGCTCGATGACGTAGAGCGGACGCCTTTTCACTTCGGCGTGGATGCCGCCGACATAGAGGCCGATGATGCCGGTCATGAACAGGTTGATGCCCGACAGGAAAGAGATGATCACGACCGTCGATGTCCAGCCATGGACGACGCCGCTGGCGAGCAGCCAGGAGAACAGGGCATAGACACCAAGCAGGGCGGCGAAGCCGGAAATGGCGAGACCGGCCCACAGCGCCAGCCGCAGAGGCTTGTCGGAAAAGCTGATGACGCCATCGACCGCCAGCCGCACCATTTTCCAGAACGGATATTTGGTTTCGCCGGCCGCCCGCTCGGGTCGTTCGAACGACACCGCCGTCTGCCTGAAACCCATCCAGCCGAACATGCCGCGCACGAAGCGGTCGCGCTCGGGCATCTGCTTGAATGTATCCAGGGCCTTTCTTCCCACGAGCCGGAAATCGCCGACGTCGCGCGGGATGGTCACCGAGGTCATCTGCTCGAGGGCGCGGTAGAACAGGCTGGCGCTCGCGCGCTTGAACAGCGTTTCGCCCTCGCGTTTGGTGCGGCGGGCATAAACGATCTCGTAGCCTTCCTTCCATTTGGCGACGAGGTCGAGCACCACTTCGGGTGGACCCTGCAAGTCGGCGTCCATGATGACCACGGCATCGCCGGCAGCCGCGTCCATGCCGGCTGTGATCGCGATGGCCGAAATTGCGCGACAGTTCGATCAGCCGAAAGCGTGGATCTGAAGCAGTGATGCCGCGAAGGAAGATGACGCTTGTGTCCCGGCTGCCGTCGTCGACGAAGATCGCCTCGGCGCTATCGTCGAGCTTGTCGAGCAAGGCGGTGATCCGCCGGATAAGCAACGGCAGCACCGCCTCTTCATTGAAGATCGGGATGACCAGTGAATAGATCGGGGCGTTGCGGCCCGCGGCATTGCCAGCATTGATCACCGGTTGCCTCCCGACACCCGCTGGAGTTTGGCTAGCAACGCTAGTGGGGATTGCCTAAGGTGCCGTTAAGGAATCACAACTTCCTCAGCGCCACTTCCTCGATCAAATGGTTGGCGCCCTTGCGCAGGATGAGGTCGGCTCGCGCCCTGGTCGGCAGGATGTTCTCGCGCAGGTTCTTCAGGTTGATGTTGGCCCACAGCCCCTCGGCGATGGCGCGCGCGGCGTCCTCGGAAAGCTGCGAATAGCGGTGGAAGAAGGAGTCCGGATTGCGGAAGGCGGTCTCGCGCAGCCGCATGAAGCGCTGGATGTACCATTGGTGGATCAGCTTCTCGTCGGCATCGATATAGATGGCGAAATCGAAGAAGTCGGAGAGGAACGGCACGATCTTGCCGTCCTTCGGCAGCTTGCCCGGCTGCAGCACGTTGATGCCTTCGAAGATCAGGATGTCGGGACGGTCGATGGTGACGAACTCGCCGGGGATGACGTCATAGGTCAGGTGCGAGTAGACCGGCGCGCGGACGCTGCCTTGCGCCGATTTGATGCCGGACAGGAATCTCAGCAGCGCGCCGACATCGTAGCTCTCGGGAAATCCCTTGCGCTCCATGAGGTTCTCGCGGCGCAGGATCTCGTTGGGCAGCAGGAAGCCGTCGGTGGTGATGAGATCGACCTTGGGACTCGATGGCCAGCGCGCCAGAAGCTCCTTCAGCACGCGCGCCGTGGTCGACTTGCCGACCGCGACCGAACCGGCGATGCCGATGATGAAAGGCGTCTTGACGATGTCCTGCGCCTTGAAGAAGGCCTGGCGCTGCCTGAACAGCAGCTGGCTCGCCTCGACATGGGCCGAGAGCAGGCGGGAAAGCGACAGGTAGATGCGCTTGACCTCTTCGAGGTCGACCGGGTCGTTGAGCGAGCGCAGGCGGGCGATCTCGTCCTCGGTCAGCGTCAGCGGCGTGTCGGCGCGGAACTGCGACCATTGCTCGGCGGAGAAGAAACGATAAGGGGAATACTTCTCGGTCGGAGTCAGCTGGTCCATCGGGTTTCCTGCCCTCCTCGCCGTCGCCCCGGGCGTCAAACCCGGGGGCGGGACGCCTTTTCGGCAACCCCCGAGCGGCCGGTGCGGCCCTCGAGCTCCTTGAGCACGTCGTCCAACGGAACGCCCGCGATGCCGAGCACGACCAGCCAATGATACAGAAGATCCGCGCTTTCCGAAACGAGGGCCTGCTTGTCGCCGCGTATGGCGGCGATCACGGCTTCCACAGCCTCCTCGCCGAGCTTCTGCGCCGCCTTGTCCATGCCCTTGGCGAACAGTTTCGCCGTCCATGAGTCCGGGTCGCCGGAATGGGCGCGCTGATGGATGATCGTTTCCAGCTCGGCGAGCGAAAATTGAGCCATGTCGGTCATCTATCTGCTTGTTTAAGCATGATCTTTTCCGAAAACCGGTCCCCAACCTTGCGGGATCATGCTTTAAGCCCGATGGGCGGCCGAGTCCAGCCGCATCGGCAGGCCGGCCTTGGCCATGTATGCCTTGGCCTCGGCGATCGAGTAGGTGCCGAAGTGGAAGATCGAGGCGGCAAGCACGGCGCCCGCATGGCCGTCGCGTATGCCTTCGACCAGGTGATCGAGCGTTCCGACGCCGCCTGAAGCGATGACCGGCGCGCGCACCGCGTCGGCGACGGTGCGGGTCAGCGCGATGTCGTAGCCGGCCTTCGTGCCGTCGCGGTCCATCGAAGTCAGCAGGATCTCGCCGGCGCCGCGATCGACCATGCGTGCGGCGAAGTCGACGGCGTCGATGCCCGTCTTCTCGCGCCCGCCATGGGTGAAGATCTCCCAGCGGTCGGCCTCGCCGGCCGCCGACACCTTCTTGGCGTCGATGGCCACGACAATGCACTGGTTGCCGAACTTGTCGGCCGCTTCCGTGACGAAATCCGGGTTCTTCACCGCCGCCGTGTTGATCGACACCTTATCGGCGCCGGCCAGAAGCAGCTTGCGGATATCGGCCACCTGGCGCACGCCGCCGCCGACGGTGAGCGGCATGAAGCATTGCTCGGCCGTCCGGGCGACCACGTCGAAGATCGTCTCGCGATTGTCCGACGAGGCGGTGATGTCGAGGAAGCACAGCTCATCGGCGCCCGCGGCATCATAAGCCTTGGCGGCTTCGACCGGATCGCCGGCGTCGATGAGGTCGACGAAATTGACGCCCTTGACCACGCGGCCGTTCTTGACGTCCAGGCAGGGGATGACGCGGGCTTTCAGCATCACTTGCCTTCCAGGGTGGACAGCAGGTCGACCACCAGCTCGCCGACCAGCGGCGGCACGTCGCCCTTGGGGTCGAAGGCCGGATCATAGGCGGAAATGGTGAGCCCCGCGATGGTGAGCGGGCCGGCGAGGCCGCACATCGCCATGCGCACCTGCTCCGGCGCCGGGCCGCCGGGCGTGGTGTAGCGGTTGGCCTGCAGCTTCTCGGGGTCATGCACGTCGAGGTCGACATGCATGTGCACCCGCTTGGCGCCGTCGGCTTTCAGCCTTTGCGCCGCGCTCTTCCAGTCGGGGCATTCGGTCCGGATGATCGGCAGCTTTTCCAGCAGTTCCTTTTCGGCTGCGTCGAGGTCGCGCGCGTTGACCAGGACGCTGCGCGACGGATCGACCGGCTTGAAGCCGGGGATCTGCGCCGCCATCGACCGCCAGCAGAGGCCGAGCACGGTGGCCAGCGCCATGCCGTCGAGGAAGCCCGTTGTGGTGGTCTCCGGCGTGTTGAGGTCGCCATGCTGGTCGGCCCAGATGATGGCGTCGGCGCCTGCGCCCGCCACGGCGCCGGCGGCGGTCAGGCAGTTGCCGGCCAGCACGATCGGAAACCGCTTCTTGTCCAGCGCCATGCGGACCTCGCCCGAAACGGCGTTGCAGACGGCAAATCCAGTGCCGATCTCTCGCTCTTCTTCGTCCTCGACCACCTTGCCGATGTCGTTCACCTCGACCTCGTGGCCGGCGAGCTTCAGCGCCTCGGCCAGCCCGCCCGAGATGAGCGCGTCCGGGCCCTGGCCGCAGCCACCGTGGAAATGGCCGCTGTCATAGGATGCCAGGATGATCGAGATGTTCACTATTCTGCCTCCGCCCGTTCGCCGCGCAGGATCGCCAGCGCCTCGGCCGGGTCGATACGTCCGTCATATAGGGCGCGGCCGGAGATCGCGCCTTCGAGTTTTTGCGCGTCGGGCATGGTCATGCGCACGATGTCGGCAATCGAGGCGAGGCCGCCGGATGCGATCACGGGAATGGAAACCGCTTCCGCGAGGTCGATGGTCGAATCCCAGTTGATGCCGGTCAGCACGCCGTCGCGGTCGATGTCGGTGTAGATGATGGCGGCAACGCCGGCGCCCTCGAATTTCCTGGCCAGCTCGATGACGCCGAGCTCGGAGGCTTCGGCCCAACCCTCCACGGCCACCTTGCCGCCCTTGGCGTCGATGCCGACCGCGATCTTTCCCGGAAAAGCCTTGCAGGCTTGCTTGACCAGCTCCGGCTCGCGCACCGCCACGGTGCCGAGGATTACGCGCGTCAGGCCGCGGTCCAGCCAGTCTTCGATCTGCGGCAAGGTGCGGATGCCGCCGCCGAGCTGCACCGGGTTCTTCGTCGCCCTGAGGATAGCCCCGACCGCGGCGCTGTTGACGCTCTGGCCCTTGAAGGCGCCGTTGAGGTCGACGACATGCAGCCACTCGAAGCCCTGGTCCTCGAAGGCCCGTGCCTGCGCGGCGGGGTCGTCATTGTAGATCGTGGCGGTGGCCATGTCGCCGTGTTTCAGGCGCACGCATTTGCCGTCCTTGAGGTCGATGGCTGGAAACAGGATCATGGGTCAGGCGCCCTCGACGATGACGAAATGACCGGTCGAAGCGGCGAGCCGGAATTTCGAGGCGTGCTGATATTCAGGCGAATGATAGCATTCGATTGCCTTGTCGTGGGACTCGAACTCCACCAGCACGTGACGGTTGCCGGTCGGTCCTTCCGGGCTCTCGTAGCGGCCCGCGCGGACCGTGAATTTCGCCCCGTATTTCGCGAAGGCGACGGCATTCGCTTCGATATACTGCTTGTAGACGTCCGCATCGCGGACATCGATCATCGCCATCCAATAGCCCTTCCTGCTCATTTTCAGGGCCTCCATTTCAGGAAATTGGTGATCAGCGCCAGGCCCAACGCCTGGCTCTTCTCGGGATGGAACTGCGTGCCGGCGAGGTTGTCGCGGGCGACCGCGGCCGTCACCGGGCCGCCATAGTCGGCAACCGCCAGCACCTCGTCCGGATTCTTCGCTTCCAGGTGGTAGGAATGCACGAAATAGGCGTGCAGCCCCCTCGGGCCGGTCTCGATGCCGGAAAACAGCGGGTGCTCGCGCGTAAGCTCGATCGTGTTCCAGCCGATCTGTGGGATCTTCAGCGCCGGATCGGAGGGCTGGATCTCCTTGACGTCGCCGGCGATCCAGCCGAGGCCCTTGGTGATGGTCTTTTCCAACCCGCGTTGCGACATCAGCTGCATGCCGACGCAGATGCCGAGGAACGGCCGCCCCTTGGCGATTGCAGCTTCCTCCACCGCCTCCCACATGCCTGGCACCGCGTGCAGGCCGGCGGCGCAGTCGGCATAGGCGCCGACGCCCGGCAGCACGACGCGGTCGGCGGACCGCACCCGCTCGGCGTCGGCCGTCAGCTCGATCGTCGCGGCAATGCCGGCTTCACGCGCCGCGCGCTCGAAGGCCTTGGTGGCCGAGCGCAGATTGCCCGAGCCGTAATCGATGATGGCTACCCGCATGTCAGGGCCTTCCGGGCGTATGGGTCAGGCCGAGCGCCATGCCGGTTTGCGGCGGGCGCGCCAGCGATGCGTCCGGTACGATGCGCGGCAGGGCTGCCTGCTCCTCGCTCTTCTCGCCGGCGTCCAGCGCATGACGTGTCTCGGCATCGGCGAGATTGCCGGCCTCGATCACGCCCCATTCGCGCCAGCCGCGCCGGCGCAGCGAAGCGATGCGTAAATTCTGTCCTTCGAAGCCGATGTAAAGCGAGACCAGCAGCGACAGCATCGATCCGGCCCACTCGAGCCCCAGCTTCTCACCGGTCGCCGACAGGATCGCCATGACGATGAAGGTCAGCACGGCCGCCATCCAGAGCCGGTTCCAGGCCAGCCAAAGCGGCGAGAACAGGAAGCCGAGCCATGTGAAGCTGTCGCGCACGAAACGGATGTCCTCGGCGTTGTTGCCGGCCGGCGGCGTCATCACGACATAGACCGCCATAGCCTATCCTTTCAGGGATCCCTTGGTGGACGGCACCGCGTCGGGCTGGCGCGGATCGGGCTCCAGCGCTGCGCGCAGCACACGCGCCACCGCCTTGAAGCAGGTTTCGGCGATGTGATGGTTGTTGGCGCCGTAATGATTGGTCACATGCAGCGTGATGCCGGCATTCTGCGCCAGGGCCTGGAAGAACTCGCGCACCAGCTCGGTGTCGAAGGTGCCGATCTTCGGCGACGAGAAGGCGACGTTCCAGACCAGGAAGGGCCGGCCGGACACATCGATCGCCGCCCTGGTCAGCGTCTCGTCCATGGCAAGGTCGATCGAGGCGTAGCGCATGATGCCGCGCCGCTCGCCCAAAGCCTTGCTCAGCGCCTGGCCGATGGCGATGCCGGTGTCCTCGACCGTGTGGTGGTCGTCGATATGCAGGTCGCCCTTGGCCTTGATCGTCATGTCGATCAGCGAATGGCGCGACAGCTGGTCGAGCATATGGTCGAAGAAGCCGACGCCGGTCGAAATGTCGGCCTTGCCCTTGCCGTCGACATGGACCGAGACCGAAATCTCGGTTTCCTTGGTCTTGCGGCTGACTTCGGCCGAACGCGTCATCGTCGTGTCCTTATTGCCCTGGTCGGGGCCCTCGGGCTTGAAAACGAAAGCCTTCTATCAGCATGATCCGGCGATTGCCAGTTGCCATTCCGGCCACTATCGGCCTTCGCCGCGGGCGGTTTGCAATCATTGGCCTTATGCATACATATGGCCGATCCAACTCACTCGTACCGCGCCAATCGCCTTCAAGGGATAGCGCGAATCGGAGCTCAAAATGTCGAATGAACTCACCATGCACGCAACGACCATCATCAGCGTGCGCAAGGGCAACAAGGTGGTGATCGCCGGCGACGGCCAGGTCAGCCTTGGCCAGACCATCATGAAGGGCAACGCCCGCAAGGTGCGCCGCATCGGCAAGGGCGGCAGCGTCATTGCCGGCTTCGCCGGCGCCACTGCCGACGCCTTCACCCTCTTGGAGCGGCTCGAAGCCAAGCTCGAGCAATATCCGGACCAGCTGACGCGCGCCTGCGTCGAGCTCGCCAAGGACTGGCGCACCGACCGTTACCTGCGCCGCCTGGAAGCCATGATGCTGGTCGCCGACAAGTCGGTCTCGCTCGCGCTGACCGGCAATGGCGACGTGCTGGAACCCGAGCATGGCGTGATGGCCATCGGCTCCGGCGGCAATTACGCCCTGGCCGCGGCCCGCGCGCTGATCGACACCGACAAGGACGCCGAGGAGATCGCCCGCAAGGCCATGCAGATCGCGTCCGACATCTGCGTCTATACCAACAACAATTTCGTCGTCGAAATGCTCGATGCCGCTTGAGCCTGCCGACCATGACCCCAAAAAGTGGGAGCCGGTTTTTGGATAAGATCATGGTCACTCAGCAGCATAGCTACGATTTTCGGCCGGTCACCGAGAAGGATCTGCCGCTGATCGCCAGGTGGTTGCGCGAGCCGCATATCGCTGAATGGTGGGATGATCCGGACAAGGAGATCGCCGAGATCCGCGAGCATATGGATTCGGTCTCGGTGGAGCCGCTGATCGTCGAATTGGACGGCAGGCCGATCGCCTATCTGCAGAGCTATGACCCGCATCTGGAGGACGACCATCCTTACGCCGACCAGCCCTTCGGCACGCTCGGCGTCGATCTGTCGATCGGCCCGCCGGAGCTGGCTGGTGTGGGCCATGGCTCGGCAATCCTGAGCCAGTTCGTCGAGGAGCTGTTCGAGGAAGGCGCGCCGCGCGTCATCATCGATCCGCATCCCGACAATGCCCGCGCCATCCGCGCCTATGAGAAGGCCGGCTTCAGGCCGATTGGGCGCAGGCATTCGCAATATGGGGACGTCGTGCTGATGGCCGTCGATGCGGACGAAGACGACGATGAAAATCTGGGGGACTGACCGGATGACTGCGCCTGAGGACAAGACGCTTTCCGCCTATGAGGACAGCTGGCGCATGGGCCTGCTGCTCGTGCTCGCCTTGATCGTGTTCCAGGCGGGCACCTTGTACGGCATGGGGCATCCGCCGATCTGCACCTGCGGCTACGTCAAGCTCTGGCACGGCGTGGTCAACAGCTCGGAGAATTCCCAGCACATCGCCGACTGGTACACCTTCTCGCACATCATCCACGGCTTCCTGTTCTATGCGCTGGCCTGGGCGCTGTTCCCGCGTTCTCCGGTGGGCCTGAGGCTCGCCTTCGCCGTCCTCATCGAAGGCGGCTGGGAGATCCTGGAAAACAGCCCCTTCATCATCGAGCGCTACCGCGCCGGCACCATCTCGCTGAACTATTACGGCGATTCGATCATCAACTCGGTGTCCGACACGCTGTTCATGGTGCTGGGATTTGTGATGGCGCGAAAGCTACCTATATGGGTGATCGTGGCCCTGGCGCTCATCTTCGAGCTCGGCACGGGCTACATCATCCGGGACAATCTGTCGCTCAACGTGATCATGCTGCTGCATCCGTTCGAGTCCATCAGGCAGTGGCAAAGTGGAATTTGAGTAATATGAGCACCTTTTCTCCCCGCGAAATCGTTTCGGAACTCGACCGCTTCATCATCGGCCAGAAGGACGCCAAGCGCGCCGTGGCCATCGCCTTGCGCAACCGCTGGCGCCGCCAGCAGCTGGAAGGCCAGATGCGCGAAGAGGTGATGCCGAAGAACATCCTGATGATCGGCCCGACCGGCGTCGGCAAGACCGAGATCTCGCGCCGCCTGGCGCGACTCGCCGGCGCACCCTTCGTCAAGGTCGAGGCGACCAAGTTCACCGAGGTCGGCTATGTCGGCCGCGATGTCGAGCAGATCGTGCGCGACCTCGTCGAGGTCGCCATCGGCCTGACCCGCGAAAAGATGCGCGAGGACGTTGCGGCGCGCGCCCAGATTAACGCCGAGGAACGCGTGCTGGAGGCCCTGGTCGGCAAGACGGCGAGCCCGGCCACGCGCGATAGCTTCCGCAAGAAGCTGCGCGACGGCGAGCTCGACGACAAGGAGATCGAGATCGAGGTGGCCGACACCGGCAATGGCGGCATGCCAGGCTTCGAGATCCCCGGCATGCCCGGCGGCAATGTCGGCGTGCTCAACATCAACGACATGCTGTCGAAGGCGATGGGCGGCCGCAGGACCAAGACCCGCAAGACGACGGTGCGTGATTCCTACGCGCTGCTCGTCAACGACGAGTCCGACAAGCTGCTCGACCAGGAGGAGGTCGTGCGCCGGGCGCTGGAATCGGCCGAGAATGACGGCATCGTCTTCCTCGACGAGATCGACAAGATCGCGGCCAGGAGCGACATTTCGGGCGGCCCGTCCCGCGAGGGCGTGCAGCGCGACCTGCTGCCGCTGGTCGAAGGCACCACAGTCGCGACCAAATACGGGCCGATCAAGACCGACCACATCCTGTTCATCGCGTCCGGCGCCTTCCACGTCTCCAAGCCGTCCGACCTGCTGCCCGAGCTGCAGGGCCGCCTGCCGATCCGCGTCGAGCTGCGCGCGCTGGAGAAGGCGGATTTCGTCCGCATCCTCACCGAGACCGAGGCGAGCCTGATCAAGCAGTATATCGCGCTGATGAAGACCGAGGGCGTCGAGCTGACCTTCACCGACGACGCCATCGATTCGCTGGCCGGCATTGCCGTCGACCTCAACGCCAGCGTCGAGAACATCGGCGCACGGCGTCTGCAGACGGTGATGGAGCGCGTGCTGGACGAGATCTCCTACGACGCGCCGGATCGCAACGGCACGACGGTCGCCATCGACGCCGCCTATGTCGAGAAGCATGTCGGCGACCTGTCGCGCAATACTGACTTGTCGCGCTTCATCCTGTAGGCTCCGCCGCCGGCGGCAGCTATCCTTCCTCTCGCTCGTTGCGCGCACGGGACGGATATCTGCCGCGTCCAGCGCGGGTATTGATTGGATATTGGCCCAATGCTATCATTGGGCTCAATGAGAGCATGAAGGGGCGCATGGCCGGAAATCTGCACGTCCGCAATCTGGATGACGATTTGATCGCCAAGCTGAAGATGCGTGCCGCCCGGCATGGGCGCTCGGCTGAGGCCGAGCACCGTGAAATCCTTAGGCAGGCGCTGGAAAATGAGATCGAGCCTTCGTTCGATGAACTGGCGGCCCGGCTGCGGCTGCTCACCGCGCAGCGAAAGCAGACGCCCTCCGAAGTGCTGCTGCGCGAAGGACGTGACGAACGGTGACGGAAACGCTCGTCGTCGACGCCAGCATCGCGGTCAAATGGGTGGTCGAGGAGGAGGGTACGCCGCTGGCGCTTGGCTTGCGGCATGGTCGACGCTTCGCGGCGCCGGAACTGCTGATCGTTGAGTGCGCCAACATTCTCTGGAAGAAGGTCCAGCGCGGTGAGGTCAATCGCGAAGAGGCGAAGATGGCCGCAAGCTTGCTGGAACGCAGCGATATCGAATTGTTCGGCATGCGGGGATTGCTCGCCAAAGCGACCGAACTGGCGACGGATATCGGTCATCCGGCCTATGATTGCATGTATGTCTGCCTTGCGATGAGCCGAAACTGTCGCTTTGTGACCGCGGATGAACGCCTTGTGCGAGTGCTGCACCAGAAGGCTCCCCGTGAGATCGCCAATCTATGCGTGACCCTGGAGCAGCTCTCAGCTGGCTCGGATTAATGCCGTTGACCGATATCCGCCGGCTCGCAATTTAACGGCGGCTGATCTCTTGGTGACGGTCCTTTACCTCAAACCTGCAGTGTGGCCAGATGGTACCATCTGGCCGCCTTTCGGTCCGGTTTGACCGCGCCTTCTCTCGACTCTGTCGTGCGCTTTTCCTAGTTTGCCGCGAATTCAAAGGCGGCGGCATGAAGAAATATATCCTGCTTTTTCTGGGCATCGCTTTGGCGGCGGCGGTGACGATCGCCGATGCCGCGACCATGGTGCCTCCGGGCAATCGCAACGCCGTGCAGCCGGACATTCCGGGCGCGTCCAGCCGGCGCACCCAGGCAACCAACACCACCTTCCAGGCCAAGTACCGGAAAGTCTACGCCTTGCTGCAGAACGATGCCGAGCTGCGCGGCAAGATCAGGAAGGTGGCGGCGGCCTACGGCATCGATCCGATGCATATCGTCGGCGCCATCGTTGGCGAGCACACCTACAATGTCGACGCCTATGACCGCCTGCAGACCTACTACGTCAAGGCGATGTCCTATCTGTCGAGCAAGCTGACTTTTGCCTATGAGGGCGAGGATGTCAGCGATTTCGTCCAGCGGCCGGAATTCAAGAAATGCGCCGGCATGGACGACAGCTACGATCTGTGGGAATGCCGCGAGCAGGTGTGGAACCATGCCTTTCGCGGCAAGACCGTCGGCGGCACGAGCTTCCCCAACGACCGCTTCGGCGCCACCTTCTTCCAGCCCTATTACGCCGGCCAGACCTTCGGTCTCGGCCAGCTCAATCCACTGACCGCGCTGCAGATGAGCGATCTCGTGCACAAGGTCTCCGGCCTGCCGAAGCTTGATGTCGAGGATCCCAATGCGGTCTACAAGACCATCATGGACCCGGACCTGACGCTGCCTTACGTCGCCGCGACCATCCGGAAGTCGATCGACGCCTATCGCGGCATCGCCGGCTTCGACATCTCCCACAATCCGGGACTTACCGCCACGCTCTACAATGTCGGCAACCCCGAGCAGCGCGCCTATGCGCTGAAGGCCGAGAACGACAGACGCCGCGCCGCCGGCGAACCGGAAAAGCTGCCTGAGGAGAACTATTACGGCTGGCTGGTCAACGACAAGCTGGATGAGCTGAAGGCGCTTTTTTAACCAGACCTCAAGCCGCCAGCAGCGACTTCAGCTTGACCGCTTGCGAGCCGAGCGCTTCCGGCGCCGGACTCGCACGCTTTGCGATCAGCATCTCCGCCAGGCGGATATCGCGCGCCACAGCATTGCCGGGGCCGATGCCGCTCGCGGCGACCAGCCTGCCGTCCTCGGCCAGATGGAACAGGATGAAGGCGCCGTCGTCGAGGTCGCGCCGCACGATGCTCTTGCCCTCATCCGAAAGCCCGGCGATCTGCAAGGTCAGGCCGTACTGATCCGACCAGAACCAAGGCACGGCGGCATGTGCCTCGTTGGCGCCCAGCATGTTTCTGGCGGCCAATGCGCCCTGTTCCTGCGCGTTGCGCCAGGCTTCCAGCCGCACGCGCCGGCCGCCATAGATCGCCAGCGGAAACGAGCAGCAATCGCCGGCGGCGAAGATATCTGGGTCGGCGGTGCGCAAATGCTCGTCGACGGCGATGCCGTTATCGATCGCGAGCCCTGCCTCGGCGGCAAGCGCCGTCACCGGCACGGTGCCGATGCCGATCACCGCAAGATCGGCAACGATCCTCTGTCCGTCGGCCAGCGTGATGCCGACTTCCTTGCCTTCATCGGCAATCGCCGCAATCCCCTGGCCGGTGCGGATCGCAACGCCCTCGGCCTCATGCGCGTTGTGGATGATTTCCGCGATCTCGGCCGGCACGCCGCGCATCAGGATGCGCGGCTGCGCCTCGATGACGGTGACCGTGGCGCCGAGCTTGCGCGCCGCGGCGGCAAGCTCCAGCCCGATGAAGCCGCCGCCGATGATGGCGACACGCTTTCCGGCGTTGAGATGGGCGCGGATGGCAAGCGCATCGTTGAAGGTCCTGAGATAGACGCAGCGGCCGCCAAGCCCCGGCATCGGCAGCTGGCGCGGCACGGAACCGGTCGCCAGCAGCAACTTGTCATAGGAAAGGGAAGAGCCGTCGGACAGGTGCACGCGATGTGCGGCGCGGTCGATCGCGACCGCCCGGACGGAATGGATGTGCCGGATCGCGCGTTCGGCGAAGACCGCGTCGCTGGCGATCGCCTTGATGGCGGGAGCCTCTCCGGTCATCGCTTCCTTCGACAGCGGCGGCCGCTCATAGGGCAGATGCGGCTCGTCACCGACCAGTGTCACCAGCCCCTCATAGCCGAGATCGCGGAGCGCAAGCGCGGCGCGCCCGCCGCACTCGCCCGCACCGATGATCACCATCCCCGCCATCGCCGTCATCCGACCTGGATCAAGACCTTTCCGGCGTCGACCTTGACCGGATAAGTCCTGAGGTTGACGCAGACCGGCGCGCCGCGCGCGTCGCCGGTCTTGTAGTTGAAGCGACCATTGTGCTTGGGGCATTCGATGATGTCGTCCATCACCAGCCCGTCCGCCAGGTGTACCTTTTCATGCGTGCACAGGCCGTCGGTGGCGAAATATTCGTCGTCCGGGCTGCGGTAGATGGCGAAGGTGCGTCCGGCATGGTCGAACCGCATCACGTCCTCTTCGTCGATATCCCCGGCCGCGCAGGCCTCGACCCAGTCGCTCATCTTGTTCTCCGCGAAAATCGGTCAATTAAGCACTTCGGCAGCTCACTAGGCCGCGGCCGCCACCGGATTGTAGTTGTGCAGTTCTTCCCGGTAGGGCTTCGCCGTCGGCGGCAGCGCGCGCTTGAGGAAATAATCCTCGTTGCGCAGCTGGCGCAGGAAGGCCGGGATCATCTCGCGATAGCCGGCCAGGATCGAAGGCGTCGGCGCCGGCAAATCGTGCTTGATCAATTCATGCAGCTTCGGCAGCGCGTGATAGGGCACCATCGGGAACATGTGGTGTTCCACATGGTAGTTCATGTTCCAGTAGATGAACCGGCTGATCGGATTCATCAGCACCGTCCGGCTGTTCAGGCGGTGATCGATGACATTTTCGGCGAGTCCGCCATGCTGCAGCAGGCCGGTCATCACGTGATGCCAGGCGCCATAGAGGCGGGGCAGGCCGACGAGCATCAGCGGCAGCCATGAATGCAGATAAAATGCCAGCGCGATGGTCGCGATGTAGATGACGAGCCAGATGCGGGCGACGCGGATCGCCTTCGGCTGCTCCGGCTCGGGAATGAAGGTCTTTTCCGCGGCGCTGATGACGCCGGCTGCATTGCGCACCGTGTCGACCATTGCGTGCCAGGCGTCGAGACTACCGAAGAAGTTCAGCGCCACGCGCAAAAGGTCCGGCGGGCGCATGACGGCGATCTCGGGATCGCGTCCGACGATGATGGTGTCGGTGTGGTGGCGCGTATGACTCCAGCGCCAGGTCACCGGGTTGCGCATGATCATGAAGCAGGCGAGCTGGTAGACGGCGTCGTTCATCCACTGCGTGCGGAAGGCCGTGCCGTGGCCGCATTCATGCCAGCGGGAATCGGTCGAGGAGCCGTAGAGCGTGCCGTAGACGAAGAAGAACGGCACGCACCACCAGCTGCCCCAGAACCAGATCCCGCCCGCGGCGCTGATCACGAATGCGGCCAGCCAGATGATGGTGTCGCGGATCGCCGGCTGGTCGGAGCGCTGCATCAGCTCTTTCATCTGCTTGCGCGGGATCTCGGTGTGGTACCACTCCGCCGCAGCGAGCCCGTTCTCGACCGCGAGCCTGGCGTCCCGCCCGGTCAGGCTGTAGTCGCGCGGCGACGCCGCCGAAGATGTGATTGCCGTCATTGGGATTCCTCCGCCAGCCCTTGGCGAACCGCCCGACCGTGCAGGGCTCGCGCCATCGCTGACTTTCTACTTCAGCATAGCCGCAAGGTCTGATAGTCTCAACATCACAAAGATAGTTTCTATCATTTCCTATCAGAATGAGCTATGGGTGAGCCGGGTACCCGGAGTGGGACAAGCGAGGAAGCATTCATGGCAAAGCGCCCGACCATCACCGATCTCGCGCGCGTCTCCGGCGTCAGCGTCGCCACCGTCGACCGGGTGCTGAACAGCCGCCTGCCGGTGCGCGAGGAGACGGCGCGGCGGGTTTATGACGCCGCCACCGAGATCGGCTATCACGCCGCCGGGCTGATCAAGCAGCGCATGCGCCAGGAATTGCCGGAATACCGGCTCGGTTTCCTGCTGCTCAGGGGCAATGACGTCTTCTATGGCGATTTCGCCAGGGAGCTCGAGCTGGCGGTCGCGCAGTCGCAGCGTTTTCGCGGCGTTGCAACCATCGATTTCGCCGCTTCGCTGGCGCCCGATGAGATCGCCGCCCAGATGCGTGGGCTGGCGGCGAAATCGCGAGCCATCGCCGTCGTCGGCCCGGACCACCCGAACCTGACGGCGGTCGTGGAGACGCTGAAGGCGAGGGGGCAGCCGGTCTTCTCGCTGCTGTCCGACTTCGCCGCCGGCATCCGCGAGGGCTATGTCGGTCTCGACAACCGCAAGGTCGGGCGCAGCGCTGCCTGGATGATCGCCAAGGCCGCCAGCAAGCCCGGCAAGGTGGCGCTGTTCGTCGGCAGTCATCGCTTCCACGGCCATGAATTGCGCGAGATCGGCTTCCGCTCCTTCTTCCGCGAGCACGCGCCGGACTTCACCGTGATGGAGACGCTGGTCAACCTAGAGGCCAATGACGTGACGCATGACGCCATGCTCGACCTCCTGGCCCGCCATCCCGATCTCGCCGGCTGCTATGTCGCCGGCGGCGGCATGGAGGGCGCGGTCTCGGCGCTGCGGAGGGCGCGCCCGACCGAGATGCCGGTCGTGATTTGCAACGAGATCAATGCCGTCTCGCGCGCCGCACTCGCCGACAACATCCTCACCATGGTGATCTCGACGCCGCTCGCCGCGCTTTGCCGGGAACTCGTCGGACTGATGGCCCATGCCATCGAAAGCGGCGCCGCCAATGCGCCTGGGCAGACCTTCCTGCCATTCGACATCTATCTGCCGGAAAATATCTAGGCGCCGATCGCGATATAGCCGATCTGAAAGAATCCATCAGCCTGACGGATTCTTTCATCGCGGTTCACCCGGACTCGGGCGCCAATTTCGGTGAATTTGGTCCTCGCACCGTCCATGGTGATCGAAAAACCGGCCGCCCCGGTCGGAATCGCCCTTGACGTTTTCAAAACGAAATGGAATAAATATTTCACCAAATAGGCCTTTTGGTCCTTTCGTTCCGGGAACGGATGTTCGAACGAACGAAGAGGCGTTCCAGTCGAATTGGCGACGCCGCATGGCCGCAGGGAGAGATCCCCCGGGCAAACCGGGGATTCCGGTTCAATAGGTGCAGCCGGACACCAAGTGGAGGAGAAAATGAAGAAACTTCTTTTGGGCGTCGCGCTTTCGGCGCTGATGTGTTCATCCGCCTTCGCCGCCAAGATCGGCGTTTCGATGGCTCTTTTCGACGACAACTTCCTCACCGTGCTGCGCAACGGCATGATCGCGCAGGCCAAGGGCATGGATGGCGTCGAGCTGCAGGTCGAGGACGCGCAGAACGACGTCGCCAAGCAGCTCGACCAGATCAAGAACTTCGCCGCCTCGGGCGTCGACGCCATCATCGTCAACCCGGTCGACACCTCGGCCACGCAGGCGATGTCGGACGCGGCCGCCGCGGCCAAGATCCCGCTGGTCTATGTCAACCGCGAGCCGGTCAATGTCGACAAGCTTCCCGACAACCAGGCCTTCGTCGCTTCGAACGAAGCCGATTCCGGCACGCTCGAGACCAAGGAGGTCTGCCGCCTGTTCAAGGAAGCCGGCAAGAAGGAAGCCAATGTCTATGTGATCATGGGCGAGCTTTCCAACCAGGCCGCGGTGCAGCGCACCAAGGACATCGACGAGGTCATCGCCACGCCGGACTGCAACTTCATCAAGATCATCGACAAGCAGACTTCCAACTGGAAGCGTGACGAGGCGCAGAACCTGATGACCAACTGGCTGTCGTCCGGCAAGGCCTTCGACGGCGTCATCGCCAACAACGACGAAAGCGCCATCGGCGCCATCCAGGCGATGAAGGCCGCCAATATCGACATGAAGTCGGTCGTCGTCGGCGGCGTCGACGCCACCCAGGACGCGCTGGTGGCGATGCAGGCGGGCGATCTCGACGCGACGGTCTTCCAGGACGCCGCCGGCCAGGGCGCCGGCGCGCTCGACGCCGCGCTGAAGCTCGCCAAGGGCGAGAAGGTGGACAAGAAGGTCTACATCCCGTTCCAGCTCGTGACACCGGCGAACATCGACAAGTTCTTGAAGAAGAACTGAGGCGCCTCGATACGGGGCGGCGCGTCCAATCGGAACAGCGCGCCGCTCCGCCCTTCCTCCCGCCCGCGCGCGGGAGGCCGGACAGCTGCGCCCGACGGAGGAAGAAGACGTGTCACAGACATCGCATGGCATTGGCGGGCTGAGCTATGACGCCAAGAAGCGCCCGTGGCCGGCCGAGTTCAACGTGTTCCTAGCGCTGGTTATCCTCGTCGCCGCCTTCGAGCTGGTCGGCCGCGTCTTCCTTGGCGACAGCTTCTTGTTCAACACCCGCGAGAACGTCTCCGGGCTCTTCAACGAGCAGCGCCTGCAGATCATCATCCTGCAGGTGTCGATCGTCGGCATCATCGCCATCGGCGTCACCCAGGTCATCATCTGCGGCGGCATCGACCTCTCCTCGGGCTCGATCGTCGGCGCCACCGCCATGATCGCCATGAGTTTCGCGCAGGTCGCGACCGTCAACGGCAATCCCAATCCCAAGGCGATGTTTTTGGCACAAGGCTGGACCGACCTGCCGGTCATCGTGCCGCTGCTGGTCGCGATCGGCTGCGGCCTGCTTGCCGGCCTGATCAACGGCCTATTGATCGCCTACACCCGCATTCCGCCCTTCATCGCCACGCTCGGCATGATGGTCACCGCCCGCGGCATCGCCAAATGGTGGTCGAAAGGCCAGCCGATCTCGTTCCCGACCGACAGCTTCGCGGCTATCGGCAAGGGTCTGATGCCCGTCGTCATCTTCATATCGCTGGCGATCCTGTTCCAGCTCATTTTGACCTATACGAAATACGGCAAGCACTGCTACGCCATCGGCTCCAACGAGGATGCCGCACGCATGTCCGGCATCAAGATCGCCAACCACAAGGTGCTGGTCTATGCCATCGCCGGCATCCTAGCCGCGCTCGCCGCGGTGGTGCTGTCGTCCAAGAACCTCACCGCCCAGGCCGGCATGGGCGTCATGTACGAGCTCGACGCCATTGCCATGGCTGTCATCGGCGGCGTCTCGCTGTCGGGCGGCCGCGGCTCGATCATCGGCACCGTGATCGGCTCGCTGATCTTCGGCGTCATCATTTCCGGCTTCACCTTCCTGCGCCTCGACGCCTACTATCAGGAGATGGTCAAGGGCGTGATCATCGTTGGCGCGGTCGTTCTCGATCAATGGCGCCAGCGCCGCCGCGCGATAGGAGCTTGACCATGTCCGACATCGTTCTGAAGACCGAAAACCTCACCAAGCATTATGGCGGCGTGCACGCGCTGCAGGAGGCGAATTTCGAGCTGCGCAAAGGCGAGCATGTCGCCATCATGGGCGACAACGGCGCCGGCAAGTCGACCTTCGTGCGCCAGATCACCGGTGTCGAGCAGCGCACCGAGGGCAAGATCTGGTTCGACGGCAAGGAGGTGAACTTCGCCGGCCCGATCGAGGCGCGCGAGGCGGGCATCGAGACCGTGTTCCAGAACCTCGCTTTGGCCGACGATCTCGACGTGCCGTCGAACTTGTTCCTCGGCCGCGAGAAGGTGCTGTTCAACCTCGGCCCCTTCTCCATCCTCGACCGCAAGGCGATGCGCAAGGCGACCGAGGCAGCGCTTGTCCGCACTGCGGTGAAGATCCCGAACCTCTCCAGCACCATCCGCCACATGTCGGGCGGCCAGCGCCAGTGCGTGGCGATCGCCAGGACCGCGACCTTCGCCTCCAAGCTGATCATCATGGACGAGCCGACCGCGGCGCTCGGCGTGCAGGAGACCGCGCAGGTCGAAAACATCATCCGCACGCTGAAGGAGAACGGCGAGCCGTTGATCCTGGTCAGCCACAACATGCGCCAGGTATTCGACCTAGTCGATCGCATCGTCGTCTTTCGCCGTGGCCGCATCGTCGCCAATTTGCGCAAGCAGGACACCGACGGCAACGACATCGTCGCCTACATCACCGGCGCCAAGACCGGACAGGCGGAGCTGCAGGCTGCCTGACGGCGTCGCGACGAACCAATCATCCGCGCCGCAAGGCGCGGATAGGCCTACAAACCCACCCTCGAAGGACATTCCATGACACTCCGCTTCGCTCTCCTCGGCGCCGGCCGCATCGGCAAGGTGCATGCCCGCGCCGTCGCTTCCAACCCGCAGGCGAAACTCGTAGCCGTGGCCGATGCCTTCGAGAAAGCGGCGACGGAGCTGGCCTCCGCCTATGGCGCCGAAGTGCGCAGCATCGATGCCATCGAAAAGGCCAAGGACATCGACGCCGTCATCATCTGCACGCCGACCGACACCCATGCCGACCTGATCGAGCGCTTCGCCAAGGCCGGCAAGGCGATCTTCTGCGAGAAGCCGATCGACCTCTCCGTCGAGCGCGTCGAAAAATGCCTGGCGGTGGTCGAGAAGACCGGCGCCACGCTGATGGTCGGCTTCAACCGCCGCTTCGACCCGCATTTCGCCGCCGTGCGCAAGGCGATCGACGACGGCGCCATCGGCACGGTCGAGATGGTCACCATCACGTCCCGCGATCCCGGCGCCCCGCCGCTCGACTACATCGCCCGCTCCGGCGGCATTTTCCGCGATATGACCATCCATGATTTCGACATGGCCCGCTTCCTGCTCGGCGAGGAGCCGGTTGCCGTCAGCGCCCACGCCTCGGTGCTGGTCGACAAGAAGATCGGCGAAGCGGGCGATTTCGATTCGGTCAGCGTCATCCTCGAGACCGCGTCCGGCAGGCAGGCCGTCATCTCCAACTCGCGCCGCGCCACCTATGGCTACGACCAGCGCATCGAGGTGCATGGCTCGAAGGGCATGGTCGCGGCCGAGAACCAGCGGCCGGTCTCGATCGAGCTTGCCAACGACAAGGGCTACACCCGCCCGCCGCTGCACGACTTCTTCATGACCCGCTACATCGACGCCTATGCCAATGAGATCGCCTCCTTCATCGCCGCGGCGACTGCCGGCAAGAAGGCGGCGCCGAGCGGCAAGGACGGACTGATCGCGCTGAAGCTGGCCGACGCGGCTTTGGAGTCGGCGAAAACGGGCAAGACCGTCCGCGTCGACTGACTGTTTTACAGGAGCACAGCGATGAGCGGTTTGGCCGGTCGCAATTCAGAAACACGCGCCATCGTCACCGGCGGCGCGCAGGGCATCGGCTTCGCCGTCGCGGAAGCGCTTGCAGACGAGGGCTGCCGCGCGCTGGCGCTGATCGGCCGCTCGCAGGAAAAGGGCGACAAGGCGGTGGCAGTGCTGAAGAAAAACGGCGTCGACGCCATCTTCATCAGCGCCGATGTCGCCAAGGTCGCCGACTGCAAGCGCGCCGTGGAGACCGCGATCAGGCATTTCGGCACGCTGAATGCGCTGGTCAATGCCGCCGCCACGTCCGCGCGCGGCTCGTTGATCGAGACCACCGAGGAGTTGTTCGACCAGATCTTCGACACCAATGTGCGCGGTCCCTTCTTTCTGATGCAGGGCCTTGTCGCGCATCTGCTGGAACGCAAGGCGCCGGGCTCGATCGTCAATGTGCTGTCGATGTCGGCGCATGCCGGCCAGTCGTTCCTCACGCCCTATTCGACCAGCAAGGGCGCGCTGATGACGCTGACCAAGAATGTCGCCAGCGCCTACCGGAAGAACCGCATCCGCTGCAACGCCGTGCTGCCGGGGTGGATGGACACCGAGGGCGAGGCGATCGTGCAGAAGAAATGGCACGGAGCGTCGGATGACTGGCTGGAGAAGGCAGAGGCAGCGCAGCCGATGGGCCAGCTGGTCAAGCCGGCGCAGCTAGCCCGGCTGATCACCTATATGCTGAGCCCTCAGGCCGGCGTCATGACCGGCTCGCTGGTCGACTACGACCAGAACATAGCCGGCGTGATAGGAGAGTAATTCGGTACAGCTGAGGTCCTGTTGCAGCAGCATCGCGATACCCATATAGTCATGATAGTCATATTAGTCATGAGGATGCGATGCTAACGTCACCTAAAGATGCCAACTGGACGGTCGCCGGGGCAAAAGCTCGCCTATCCGAGGTCATCGAGCGCGCACAGTCTTCACCGCAGACAATCACCAAAAACGGCAAGCCAAGCGTGGTCGTGGTCTCAGCGGAGGAATGGCAACGAAAGACGGTACGTAAAGGCACGCTTGCGGAGTTCCTGCTCGAATCGCCGCTGCGTGGCGCCGATATCGACCTGGAGCGGCAACGCGACCAACCGCGTGATCTGCCGCTGTGAGGCTGCTGCTCGATACGAATGTCCTGTCCGAGGTGACAAGGCCGGCGCCGAATGCACGCGTTCTAAACTGGCTGGACGGCCTTGATGAAGATCGCTCCTTCATCAGTGTCGTGTCGATCGCCGAGATCCGGCGCGGCGTTGCCCTCATGGATGAGGGCCGCAAACGCGAAGCACTGGCCGAATGGCTCGCTCGGGATTTACCGCAGCGCTTCGAGCAGCGGGTTTTGCCGGTGGATGAGTCGGTTGCCTTGGCCTGGGGCGACCTGATGGGCCTTGCCAAGCGCAGCGGTCGCGGTTTGTCGTCGATGGATGGCCTGATCGCAGCCACTGCCATCGCTGCGGAGCTCATCTTGGCAACGCGCAACACGAAGGATTTCGAGGGCTTTGGAATAGAGCTCTTCGATCCTTGGAACGCATGAATTCGGGCCCGTATATCGAGTGTAAAGAGCGTCCCATTTGCTCCGTCACAAGAGAATCGAGACGATGTGTAGCTTCAAGACAGGTGACAAGCGCGCCGCCATCGACTATATGAGCCGCATGATCCACCTGACCGCCTCGTTTTGGTACTTTAGCTACGGTAGCTCGCTGGCGGCGGGAGGATTGCGCTCGATCTGAAAAACTCCAGATCAAATCCGACAAGCCGCCAGACCTGGCGGCTTTTTTGTTTCAGCCGGCAGGTCTCCTAACAAGGAGCAGAAAGCCGTGTTGACCACCACAGACGACCTTCGGGTCACCGAAATCAGAGCCTTGAGCACGCCGGACGAGGTGATGCGCGAGATACCGCGCTCGCTCACCGCGACGCGCACCGTTGCCGCCTCGCGCAACGCCATTCATTCGATCCTGACCGGGGCCGACGATCGACTGCTTGTCATCGTCGGCCCTTGCTCCATCCACGATCCGGTCGCGGCCGTTGACTATGCCAGCCGTCTGGCGGCGCTGCGCGAGACCCTGGCCGACCGGCTCGAGATCGTCATGCGCGTCTATTTCGAGAAGCCGCGCACCACGGTCGGCTGGAAGGGTCTCATCAACGATCCCGATCTCGATGGCAGCTTCAACATCGAGAAGGGCTTGCGCATGGCGCGCAACGTGCTGTCGGCCGTCAACAATCTCGGTCTGCCGGCGGCGACCGAGTTCCTCGACATGACCATCCCGCAGTATATAGCCGACCTCGTCGCCTGGGGCGCCATCGGCGCGCGCACGACCGAAAGCCAGATCCATCGCGAGCTGGCGTCCGGCCTGTCCTGCCCGGTCGGCTTCAAGAACGGCACCGACGGCAATCTCAGGATCGCCGGCGAGGCGGTGAAGTCGGCAGCCCAGCCGCATCATTTCATGGCGGTGACCAAGGGCGGCCGCAGCGCCATCGCGGCGACCACCGGCAATGAGGATTGCCATGTCATCCTGCGCGGCGGCATTCAGCCGAACTACGATGCCGCAAGCGTCGATGCCGCCGCCGCCGAGCTCGGCCGCATCGGCGTCGCGCCGCGGCTGATGATCGATGTCAGCCACGCCAACAGCGCCAAGAAGCCGGAGAACCAGCCGAAGGTGGCGCATGACGTTGCCGGTCAGGTCGCAGCCGGCGACGAGCGCATCATCGGCGTCATGATCGAGAGCAATCTCGTCGCCGGCCGTCAGGACGTCGTGCCCGGCAAGCCGCTTACCTATGGCCAGAGCATCACCGATGGCTGCATCGACTGGGCGACCACCGAGACGGTGCTGCACGGCCTCGCCGGCGCCGTCGAATGGCGCCGGTCCGTGAAGCGCGAGTTGCTCGCCAGCCGCCAGGGCGCGGCGTGACGCTCTCTCCTTCCCCCCTTGTGGGGGAAGGTGGATCGGCGCGAAGCGCCGAGACGGATGAGGGGTGTTGGAAGGAACGCGGCGTGAATTCTGTCTCAGGATTTACGCCGCCCTCAACCCTTCCCAGGCGGTGAAGACCGAAACGGCAAACAACAGCAGCCCTGCGCCGCGTCCGGCCAGGATGGTTGCCTGCGGATTGTCGACCAGCAGCCCCCGGCTGCGGCCCGCTGTAACGGCGAGCCCGCCATAGATCGCCGCCTGTGTGGCGACCGTCAGCAATCCCATGATCGTCGCCTGCATCCAGATCGGACCGTAAGCCGGCTTCAGGAATTGCGGATAGACGGCAAGGATGAAGAGATAGGCCTTCGGATTGATCAGGCAGGTGACCAGGCCCTGGCGGAACGCCTTCCAGGCCGAGCGACTGCCGGCTGGCCCGTCATCGCCGACGGTGATCGAGCTGCGCATCAGCGAAATGCCGATATAGGCCATATAGGCGGCGCCGACGATAAGCAGCGGCGTGAACAGCACCGGCACGAAATGCATGAGCAGGCCGACCCCGATCGCCCCGTTCAGCGTGTGCACCGCGCCGCCGAGCATGATGCCTGCGGTCGCGGCCAGGCCACGGTTGCTGCCGCCGGTCAGCGCATTGGCCAGCACGAACAGCATGTCCATGCCCGGAACGGCGACGATGCCGAACAAAAGCACGAAGAACAACCAGAGGTTTTCGGCATAGCTCATGTCAGTTGTCCGTCGCTTCGGTCGCAGGGACGAAAAGGAATCTGTTGATTTTCAATCGGGTAAGCCGCCCTATAGGTCACTCCAACTGACGGGGATGTGTCAGTTGCGTTTCGGTCGGGTGGAAAAATGCGCAAGGCTTCGCGCCTGTTCGAGATCATCCAGATCCTGCGGCTGGCCAGGAAGCCGGTGACGGCGGCGGCGATGGCCGGACAACTGGAGGTGACGGTGCGCTCGGTCTATCGCGATATTGCCGCGCTGCAGGCGATGCGCGTGCCGATCGAGGGCGGGCGCGGCATCGGCTATATCCTGCGCCCTGGCTTCGACCTGCCGCCGCTGATGTTTTCCATCGAGGAGATGGAAGCGATCGTGCTGTCGCTGGCGCTGCTCGAACGCACCGGCGATGCTGAGTTGAAGCAGGCGGCGAAACGCGTCGGTGCCAAGATCGCCGGCGCCGTGCCGCCGCCCTTGCGACAAACCCTCGACGCCAACGCCCTTCACGCCTGGGGTTTTGCCGCCCCTTCCGCTTCCGCCGTCGACCTTGCTCTGGTTCGCCGCGCCATCCGCGACGAGGAGAAGCTCAGCCTCTCCTACCGCGACGAGGCGGGACGGGCGAGCGAGCGCATCATCCGTCCGGTCGCGCTGATCTATTATGCCGAGACCGCCAACATCGTCGCCTGGTGCGAATTGCGCCAGGCCATCCGCAATTTCCGCAGCGACCGTATCGAGGATTGCCGGCCAACGAACCTGTGGTTCAAGGGCGAGGGCGACCGGCTGCGGCAAGTCTGGGTCGACGGCTGGGAGATCAATGCCGCAGCCGTCGGCAACTGACGCGCTGCCCCGGCTTCAGGGCACGATGCCGCGACAGGCCCAGGCGACATTGGCGAAGGATCGCGGGCCATCGGGCCGGCCGGCCTGATAGGCATCGCGCAGGGCGGCCTCGACGCGCTCCCGCTCGGCCGCGTCCAGTGTGGTGATGTATTTGCCGAGCGGGCCTTCTCCGGCGCCGATCGGCGCCCAGAGGTCGTCGAAATTCGCGTAGTCCATCCGGATCATCAGCTCGGCCTCGGTGATATCGGCCAGGCCTTGCTCGACGAAGGTCCGCTTCATCTCGCCCGGCTGCATCATCGGCTGGAAGCAGTAGCGGCTGCGCATCTGTCGTCCGCTTTCGCTGAGCGCGGCAATCGTGTCGATCATCATGCGCATGCCGGTCATGCCGCCGTAATGGTCCCAGACCACCGCCGCGACCACGCCGCCTGGTCGCACCACGCGGCGCATCTCGGCCACCGCCTTGCCGGCCTCGGGCACGAAATGCAGCACCAGCAGCGCCAGCGCGCGGTCGAACGCATCATCCCCGAAAGGCAGCGCCGTGGCATCGGCCTGGCTGATGGTGATGCGCGGATCGGTGTTTTTCTCCTTTGCCGCCGCGACGAAGACAGGCGAGAAGTCGATGGCCTGGATCTCGGCAAGATCGGCCGATTTCGCCAGCTCGAAGGTCAGGCTCCCGGTGCCGCAGCCGACATCGAGGATTGTCTCGCCGGGGGCAAGCCCGGCGAAATCGATGAATTTGGGCGCGAGCCTTTGGCTCCAGCGCCCCATGAGTTGCTCGTAACCGGATGCAGCATGGACGGTGAAGGTGGACGTCATCGGAGCCTCCCATTTATGAGCTTAAGCTAAACGACGGCACAATTGCTGCATAGGTGCCGGGCGATCTGCAACATCGGCAGCAAGGTAGCCGACCGAGTCGGCGGTTATGGGTTATGTAGGTAATTTCACGCCCGCCACGCTCTCCCGTTCCACCAGCGGGCACTCCAGCTTGGTGATTGGATAGCGGCCGCGGCCGGGCGTCGGCGGGGTTTCGAGCTGCTCGATCGCCCATTGGCCCATCGCCAGATGCGGCAGGATCGAGGTGGTCAGCGGCGGGAAGAGATGGCGGGCGATCTCCTCGTCGTCATAGCCGACCACGGAGATGTCCTGCGGGATATGCAGGCCGGCTTCCTTCAGCGCCTCGTAGCAGCCGATCGCCGTGCGGTCATTCTGGCAGAAGATCGCGGTGGGACGTTCTTTCAGCGCGAGCAGCTTCACCGTCGCGGCATAGCCGGCGCTGGCCGACCAGTCGCCCTCGACCACCAGTTCGGGATCGAAGGGGATGTCAGCGGTGGCGAGGGCCCGGCGGTAGCCCTTGAGCCGGTCCTGCGCGGCCTGCATCCACGGCTCGCCGGTGATGGTGGCGATGCGGCGATGCCCATGCGCGATCAGGTGTCTGGTCGCGCTCTGGCCGCCGGCGATCTCGGAGGGAACCACGGCCGGGAAGGCATAGTCGGCGGTGTAGCAGTTGAGCAGGATGACCGGGATGTCGAGGCTGTAGAGGAAATCCGGCGCCGTGATCTCGCGCGTGAAGATGGTCATGTAGATCAGCGCCGAGATGCCGCGCCGCGTCAGTGCTGAAATCGCGCGCGGCTCCATCACCGCGTCCCCCATGGTCTGCGCCACCAGGAGCACGTTGCCGGCGTTCCACGAGGCCTGCCGCGCGCCCTCGATGGCGACCACCGCCTCGGGACTGGTGGCGAGCTGGTCGACAGCGAAGCCGATGACGCCGTCCAGGCCCTCGAACGGCGTCACCGGCGGCCTGAGCGCCGAGAAGACCGGCGGCGAATAGCCCAGCGCCCGCGCCGCCTCGATCACTCGGTCGCGTGTCTGCTGCGATAGCCTGATGCCCGGCGAATTGTTGAGCACGAACGAGACCGTCGCCTGCGAGCAGCCGGCGGCGCGCGCAATGTCGGTCATGGTCACGCGCCCCTTCGGCTTGGCCGCCAGCTTGCGGCGCCTGGAAGCCCCGGGAGGATCGCGCAGGTCCGTCGGTTCGCTCATGGTCGTTTCCCAAACCCAGCCGGCTCTAAATCAAAGGCGGCGGCAACGGCAAGATGGTCGAGGCCATTGCGTTTATCGAGATGCGCCAACTAATACATATTAGCAGGCATCGCATGCAAATCGCCGGCTACGCCGCTTCACGACGAAACCGGTCAGACAAGGTCAGCAATGCTGACAATTCGGTCATTTTCCGCCCGGCTGCAGACTTTGCAGCGCTCGCCCTCCTCACTCCCGGCACGTCCTTCGGCCAGCGTCTCCTCCGCGTCGAAAACGCGCCTCTCGGCTTCATAACTAATAGCCTTTACTAATAGCGGCAAGCGTTCTAATGTCAACTCGCCGTGGCTGTCCGGGCATCCGTTCGGCGCGGCAGGTGCGAGGGACGCTTGCTCGAAATCCGGCTTTTATCGCCGGTCTGGGCCTGCATCCGTTCTCACGAAATGTCGGACAAATCGGACTATTTACGAACGCCACATGAGTGTCTAGTGTCTCGACCGCGGCCCGATCGGCACCGTTCTTAAGTCGGCGGACCTTCGCGCCATGCCCTTGAGGAGGAGGGTTGTCCGGACCGCGGCCGAGACATCGGCGACGAGTTCCACAGTCAGGTTCTACAAGGGAGGTTGAACTATGAAATCCATGATCCGTAACGCATCTGTCGCCGCGGCGGCCCTGCTCATCGGGCTTGCGGCCACGGCGGTTACCCGCGCGGACGACAAGCCGACGCTGGCCTTCGTCGTCAACGGTGCGTCAGACTTCTGGAAGGCGGCGGAAGCCGGCGTGAAGAAGGCGCAGGGCGAATTGCCCGACTACAATCTCGAGTTGAAGTATCCGGAGCAGTCCTCGGTCGCCATCCAGCAGCGGCTGATGGATGACCTGGTGACGGCTGGCGTCAAGGGCATCATGGTCTCGGCCGTCGATCCCAAGACCTCGACCGACGGGCTGAACAAGATCGCCTCGGAAACTGCGCTGTTCACCACCGACTCCGATGCGCCGCAGACCAAGCGCGTCGCCTATATCGGCTCGTCCAACGTCGACGCCGGCAAGCAGGCGGCCGAGATCGCCAAGAAGGCGATGCCGGACGGCGGCAAGTGCCTCGGCTTCGTCGGCCTGCTCGGCGCCGACAACGCCAAGGAGCGCATCCAGGGCATGAAGGACGGGCTCGCCGGCAGCAAGATCGAGCTGGTCGACGTGCGCGGCGACGATATCGACCAGGCGCGCGCCAAGAAGAATGTCGAGGACGCGCTGGTCGCCAGCCCCGACATCACCTGCATGGTCGGCTTCTACTCCTACAACACGCCGCGCATCTATGAAGCGCTGCGCGACGCCGGCAAGCTCGGCCAGATCACCGTCGTCGGCTTCGATGATGATCCGATCACGCTGGGCGGCGTCAAGGAAGGCACTGTTGCCGCCACCGTGGTGCAGCAGCCCTTCGAATGGGCCTATCAGGGCATGAAGCTGATGGCCGCCTATCTCAAGGGCGACAAGTCGGGCATCCCGGCCAACGGCTTGATCATCATCCCGACCAAGATCATCGGCAAGGACGATGTCGACGCCTACGCCGCCAACCTCAAGGCGATGCAGGGCAAGTAAGCCCGGCACAGTTGCGCCGGCTCAAGGGGTTTCTTGAGCCGGCGTTCGTATTGACGGACCCGCCAAGGCCGGTCAGTCTGTGGCCCACCGGCTGCTGTCAGGCGCGATGACCTCTACCGACACCACTCACCCAGACACCGCTCCGTTCCTGAGCCTCGAGGCCGTGCGCAAGACCTATCCGGGCGTTGTCGCCCTAGACAGGTTCTCGATGGAGGTCCGGCCCGGCGAGGTCATCGGCCTTGTCGGCGAGAACGGCGCCGGCAAGTCGACGCTGATGAAGATCCTAGGCGGCGTGACGCGGCCGGACAGCGGCACCATCACCGTCGATGGCGTCGCGCATGACGGGCTGACCGTCGAGCAGAGCATCGGCTCCGGCATCGCCTTCGTGCACCAGGAGCTCAATCTCTTCGAAAATCTCGACGTCGCCGCCAATATCTTCTTCGGCCGCGAGCCGCTGAAGGCCGGGCCGTTGAGGCTGGTCGACCGCGCCAGGCTGCGCGAGATGGTGGCGCCGCTCCTGAAGCGCGTCGGCGCCAATTTTTCTGCCGACGCGCCGGTCGCGTCGCTGTCGCTCGCCCAGCAGCAGATGGTCGAGATCGCCAAGGCGCTTTCGATCAGGGCCCGCCTTGTGATCCTCGACGAGCCGACCTCCAGCCTGCCGATGGCGGAAACCGAGAAGCTGCTCGACGTCATCAAGGGGCTGAAGGCGCAAGGCATCAGCGTCATCTTCATCTCGCACCGGCTGCACGAGATCGAGCGCGTCGCCGACCGCGTCGTGGTGCTGCGCGACGGCACGCTGGCCGGCACGCTGGCGAAGGACCGGATCAACCACGACGAGATGGTCAGGCTGATGATCGGCCGCATGCTGAAGGAGCGCGAGAAGGCGGGCGAAGCCACGCGCGCGCCGGGCAGCGTCGCGCTGTCTGCCGAGGCGATCCGCACCAGCACCTATCCGGACCGGCCGGTCAGCATCGAGCTGAGGCGCGCGGAGATCCTCGGCCTCGCGGGCCTGGTCGGCTCCGGCCGCACGGAGCTCGCCCGCGTGCTGTTCGGCATCGACGAGCGGCTGGCCGGCAGCGTCACGCTCGACGGCAAGCCGCTCAATGTCGGCTCGGCCGCCGACGCGGTGGCGAACGGCATCTTCCTGGTGCCGGAAGACCGCAAGCTCACCGGCATATTGCTCGATCTCTCGATCGCGCAGAACATTACGCTGC
>NZ_RZRX01000359.1:0-4697 GCF_003997405.1 Mesorhizobium sp. M2A.F.Ca.ET.042.01.1.1 | reverse complement strand
CCCGGAATGAGTCCGAATTGAAGGCCACCTGAATTGAAAAGGCGCCGGCATTGCTGCCAGCGCCTCCAATTATCAAGCGCCAGGCGCAGCTCAGGCGTTGGCGACCTGCTTGTGCTGGATCGGATGGCTCTTCTTGAGCAGGTCCGAGACCAGGAAGGCGAGCTCGATCGCCTGATCGGCGTTAAGGCGCGGATCGCAATGGGTATGATAGCGGTCGTGCAGATCCTCGGCCGTGATGGCGCGGGCGCCGCCCGTGCATTCGGTGACGTTCTTGCCGGTCATCTCGACATGGATGCCACCCGGATGCGTGCCTTCGGCGCGGTGCACCTCGAAGAAGGTCTGTACTTCCTTGAGGATGCGGTCGAACGGCCGCGTCTTGTAACCCGCCGCCTCGATCGTGTTGCCATGCATCGGATCGGACGACCATACGACGTTGCGGCCTTCCTTCTTCACCGCCCGCACCAGCTTCGGCAGGTGCTCGGCCACCTTCTCGGAGCCGAAGCGCGCAATCAGCGTCAATCGTCCAGGCTCATTCTCTGGATTGAGCAGGTCGATCAATTCCAGCAAACCATCCGGCGTCAGCGAAGGTCCGCATTTCAGGCCAAGCGGGTTCTTGATACCGCGGCAATATTCGACATGGGCATGGTCGGGCTGGCGGGTGCGATCGCCGATCCAGATCATGTGGCCCGAGGTCGCGTACCAGTCGCCGGAGGTGGAATCGACGCGGGTCAGCGCTTCCTCGTAACCGAGCAGAAGTGCCTCGTGACTGGTGTAGAAATCCGTCTCGCGCAGCGCGAAATTGGTTTCCGACGTGATGCCGACCGCGCGCATGAATTCCATCGTCTCGGTGATGCGGTTGGCAAGCGATTCGTATTTCTCGCCCTGGGGGCTGTCGGCGACGAAGCCCAGCATCCAGCGATGCACGTTCTCCAGGCTGGCATAGCCGCCCTGCGCGAAGGCGCGCAGAAGGTTGAGCGTCGCGGCCGACTGGCGGTAGGCCATCTCCTGCCGGGCGGGATCCGGGATGCGCGACCTCGCGTCGAACTCAATGCCGTTGATGATGTCGCCGCGATAGCTCGGCAATGTCACCCCGCCCTTGGTCTCGTTGTCGGAGGAGCGCGGCTTGGCGAACTGGCCGGCAACGCGGCCGACCTTCACCACCGGCTGTGCGCCGGCGAAGGTGAGCACCACCGACATCTGCAGGAAGACGCGGAAGAAGTCGCGGATGTTGTCGGCGCCATGCTCGGCAAAGCTCTCGGCGCAGTCGCCGCCCTGGAGCAGGAAGGCTTCGCCGGCGGCCACCGCCGCCAGTTGCTTCTTCAGCTTGCGCGCCTCACCGGCAAAAACCAGCGGCGGGAACGTGGCGAGCTGGGCTTCCGTCGCCTTAAGCGCGGCAAGATCCGGATAGGCCGGAACCTGCTTGATCGGCTTTTCTCTCCACGAATTCGGCGACCATTTCGTCATCGCTGCACCCAATACTCTTCTCGGCGAGCGCCCTTGCCCGCTATTTTCGCCCCAACAGAGGTCGCGGCTCCTTACACGAAGCCGACTGCCTATTCTAGCCGGGTTTTTCAGCGGTGGCGAATGGGCGGGGTGCTGCTACGCAGCCTTGTCGACCAGCCGCGCCAGCTGCGTCATCACCACGGCGGAGCCCGCCAGCCTCTTCTCCGCGTTCGGCCAGTCGCGAATAAAGACGACACTGTGGTCGGCCCTGATTTTGGCCAGCGAGCCCTGCTCGCCGATGAACTTGACCAGTCCGACCGGATTGGGGAACTCGCGCTTACGGAAATGGATGACGACGCCCTTGGGGCCGGCATCGAGCTTCTCGACATTGGCCTTGCGGCAGAGCGCCTTGATGAAGACGATCTTCAACAGATGCGTCACCTCTTCCGGCAGCGGCCCGAACCGGTCGATCAGTTCCGCGCCAAAGCCGTCGATCTCCTCGGTGGTCTCGAGGTCGCCCAGCCGACGGTAAAGCGCCATGCGGAGCTGCAGGTCCGGCACATAGCTTTCCGGGATCATCACCGCGGTGCCGACCGCGATCTGCGGCGACCAGCCGCCGTCCTGCGCCTCGCCGGTATCCTTCACCTCGGCGACCGCCTCCTCCAGCATCTGCTGGTAAAGCTCGAAACCGACCTCCTTGATATGCCCCGACTGCTCTTCGCCGAGAAGATTGCCGGCGCCACGAATATCGAGATCGTGGCTGGCGAGCTGGAAGCCGGCGCCGAGCGTGTCGAGCGACTGCAGCACCTTCAGGCGGCGCTCGGCCGTATCGGTCAGCTTGCGGTTGGCCGGCAGCGTGAACAGCGCATAGGCGCGCACCTTCGAACGGCCGACACGGCCGCGCAACTGGTAGAGCTGCGCCAGGCCGAACATGTCGGCGCGATGGATGATCAGCGTGTTGGCGGTCGGGATGTCGAGGCCGGATTCGACAATGGTGGTCGACAGGAGCACATCGTACTGCCCGTCATAAAAGGCGTTCATGATGTCGTCGAGCTCGCCCGGCGGCATCTGGCCGTGCGCCACAGCCACCTTCAGCTCCGGCACGGATTCCTTCAGGAAATCATGGATTTCGGCCAGGTCGCTGATGCGCGGCACGACATAGAAGGAATGGCCGCCGCGATAGCGCTCGCGCAGCAGCGTCTCGCGGATGACCAGCGGATCGAAGGGCGAGATGAAGGTGCGCACCGCCATGCGGTCGACCGGCGGCGTGGCGATCAGCGACAGCTCGCGCACGCCGGTCAGCGCCAGCTGCAGCGTGCGCGGGATCGGTGTCGCCGACAGCGTCAGCACATGCACGTCGTTCTTGAGCTCCTTCAGCCGCTCCTTGTGCTTGACGCCGAAATGCTGCTCCTCGTCGATGATCAGAAGCCCGAGGTTCTTGAACGAGATCGAGCTGCCGAGCAGCGCATGCGTGCCGACGACGATGTCGATCGTGCCCTCGGCAATGCCTTTCTTGGTTTCCGCCAGCTCCTTCGAACCGACAAGGCGCGAGGCCTGCGCGATGCGGATCGGCAGGCCGGAAAAACGCTGCGAGAAGGTCTTGAAATGCTGGCGTGACAAAAGCGTCGTCGGCACCACCACCGCGACCTGGAACCCTTCCATCGCCGCGATGAAGGCGGCGCGCAGCGCCACCTCCGTCTTGCCGAAGCCGACATCGCCGCAGACCAGCCGGTCCATCGGCTTGCCGGCGCCGAGATCGTCCATGACGGCATCGATTGCCGTCTGCTGGTCGTCGGTCTCCTCATAGGGGAAGCGCGCGGCGAACTCGCCATAGAGCCCTTCCGCCGGGATCATGGCGGGGGCGGCGCGCATCTGCCGCTCGGCGGCGATGCGGATCAGTTGCCCGGCCATGTCGAGCAGGCGCCGCTTCAGCCGCGCCTTGCGCGCCTGCCAGGCGCCGCCGCCCAGCTTGTCGAGCGTCGCTTCGGCCGAATCCGAACCGTAGCGCGACAGAAGTTCGATGTTTTCGACCGGCAGGAACAGGCGATCGTCGCCCGCATAGTGGATTTCGAGACAGTCATGCGGCGCGCCGACCGCTTCGATGGTGCGCAGGCCGATGAAGCGGCCGATGCCGTGGTCGGCATGGACGACGATGTCGCCGGCGGACAGCGACGAGGCTTCGGCGATGAAATCGGAAGCCTTCTTCTTGCGCTTCGAACGCCGGATCAGCCTGTCGCCGAGGATGTCCTGCTCGGCGACGACGACCAGACCGTCGGTCTCGAAACCGGATTCGAGCGGCAGCACGGCAAGACCCGCCTGCCCCGGCTCGAGCTTTTCGACCTCGGCGAGCGTCGCGACGGTCTTCAGATTGCCAAGATGATGCTCAGCGAGGATCTGGCCGAGCCGGTCGAGCGAGCCTTCGGTCCAGCCAGCGACGATGACACGGCGGCGAGCAGCACGCTCATCGGCAATGTGCTTCACCACCACGTCGAACACGTTGATATTCGGGTCGGCGCGCTCCTCGGCGAAGCTGCGGCCGTGCCGCGAGCCGGCATGGAAGACCTTTTTGCCTCCGACATCCGGGGCATCGAAGACGGTGAAGTCGATGTCTTCGCGCGGGCCGAGCGAAGCCTTGAGATTGTCCGGCGACAGGTAAAGCAGGTCCGGCGCCACCGGCTTGTAGGGCACGGCGTCCTTGAGCGCGCTGTCGGCCTGCTTCCGGCGCGCCTCGTAATGGTCGAGGATCAGCGTGTGCCGCTCGGCCAGCGCTTCATGCGCCAGATGGTCGAAGACGACAGGCGCGTCCGGCAGGTAATCGAACACCGTCTCCAGCCGCTCGTAGAACAAGGGCAGCCAGTGCTCCATGCCGGCAAAGCGCCGGCCTTCGCTGACCGCCGCATAAAGCGCGTCGTCGCGCGAGGGCGCGCCGAAAGCCTCGATATAGGAGCGGCGGAAGCGGCTGATCGTCTCGGGCGTCAGCGCCACCTCGCTCATCGGCTGCAGCGACATCGACTTGCGCTGCCCGGTGGTGCGCTGGGTGGCGACGTCGAAGACGCGGATCGATTCCAGCGTGTCGCCGAAGAAGTCGAGCCTGAGCGCCTCGGTCCAGCCGGGCGCGAAAAGGTCGAGAATGCCGCCGCGTACCGCGAATTCACCGAGCCCGCGCACCGTCGGCACGCGCTCGAACCCGGAAATCTCCAGCCGCGCGATCAGCGCGTTCATGTCGATCTGGTTGCCGGGCCTGGCGTGGAAGG
>NZ_RZRX01000358.1:0-4785 GCF_003997405.1 Mesorhizobium sp. M2A.F.Ca.ET.042.01.1.1 | reverse complement strand
CCCCCATTTCATGGGGGCGAGGAAACGCCAACCGCCGGCCGCCGCGATCTTTGGAAAGCTTGGGTTCCTCGCCCCCACAAAGTGGGGGAGAGGTGGCTCGGCGAAGCCGAGACGGAGAGGGGGAGCGCCGTATGCGATTACCCTGTCTTTGCCAATGTCGCTTCGCCTGGCTAGTATGGCAGCCAATCGCAACCAAGAGGTCCGCCATGCATCTCGCCTCGCTGCTGATCTTCGCCGCCGCTCTGTTCGTCGCCGCCGGCTCGCCCGGGCCGTCCATCGCGGCGCTCGTGGCGCGGGTGATCTCGAAAGGATTCCGCGACGTTTTCCCGTTCCTGCTGGCGATGTGGATCGGAGAGGCGATCTGGCTGTCGCTGGCGGTGTTCGGGCTGGCCGTCGTGGCGCAGACCTTCCACTACGCCTTCGTCGTCGTGAAGTGGGTTGGCGTGGCCTATCTCGCCTGGCTAGCGTTCAAGATGTGGACGGCGCCAGTGGAGGCCAAGGAAGGCGAGATGCCGCGCGAAGATTCGCCCGTGAAACTGTTCTTTGCCGGCATGGCGGTGACGCTCGGCAACCCGAAGATCATGATGTTCTATCTGGCGCTGCTGCCGACCATCATCGATCTCGCCTCGGTCAGCGTCGTCGGCTGGGTCGAGCTGACGCTGACTATGGCTGTCGTGTTGGTCGTCATCGACCTAGCCTGGGTGCTGGCCGCTTCGCAGGCGCGCCGGCTTCTGAAAAGCAAGCGCGCAATGAAGATCGCCAACCGCGTCAGCGCCACGACCATGGCGGGCGCCGCCGCGGCAATCGCCGCGCGCTAAAGCAATTCCAGAAAAAGGGTGAGCGGTTTTCCGCCCGGAATTGCGTCAAACAAAAGGTTAGAGCGGTTCGCCGTTTCCGCGAACGGCGAAACGCTTAGAGCGGCCGGCCTCACATCATCTCGATGATCGGCGCGATCTCGACGCTGAAGGCCGGGTCCATCAGGATCGGGCACTCCTTGGCTTTGGCGACGGCATCGTCGATGTCCCTGGCCTCGACGATCGTGTAGCCGGCGGTCGGATTGCTGCCGCCATTGTTCTCGACCTTGCCGCTGGGCAGAACCGTCTTGGACATGCCGACCGGATTGCCGCCGTCGACCACGGCCGAGCCCAGCTTGTCATACCAGCCGGTCCAGGCATCCATAGCCGCTTTGCGTTCGGCTTCATCGGTCGGCATCTTGCCGGAGCCGTGATAGACATAGAGAAATTTCGCCATGTTCTCCTCCCTTGTCGGCGGCGTCGAACCGGCATGCGGCCACGCCGCAATCCTGGTTATGCAGCTGCGCTGCAACTTGATCATCGGATCAAATGCCGGGATGGGCAACGAAAAATTCGGTGTTGCTAATGTAATGCCAGCGACCCTATCTCGCCATGGCGTGGTATTCGGGATTCGGCCGCATATCGACGGCGGCGGCCACGCGGTTCGACATGTTGAAGAAGGCGGCGGTCGAGGCGATGTCCCAGATGTCGCGGTCGGAGAAACCGGCCTGCCGCAAGGCGGCGCGGTCGGCTTCCACGATCTTGGCCGGTTCTTCCGTCAGCTTGACGGCGAATTCGAGCATGGCGCGCTGGCGGTCCGACAGATCGGCGGCGCGGAAATTCATCGCCATCATCTCGCCCAGCGCCGGCTCGCCCGACAGCTGACGCACCGCCGCGCCATGCGCGGTCAGGCAGTAATAGCAGTGGTTGATCGAGGAGACGGCGACCGCGATCATCTCGCGCTCCAGCTTCGACAGGCCCGAATCGCCCAGCATCAGATCGTTGTACATGTCGGTGAAGGCGCGCAGCTTCTTCTCGTCGAAGGCGTAGGCGAGCAGCACGTTGGGCACGAGGCCGAGCTTCTCCTCGCATTTGGCGAAATAGGCTTTCGTCGCCTCGCTCAGCTCCGCCTGGACAAGGTCAAGCGCGGTTATTTTGCCGGTCATACGGGTTCTCCTTGCAGGCCGATGGCGTCAGTTCGAATTTTTTAATGCGTCGTCAAACCTTTGTCGCGAAACGGCGGTCATCTGCTACGATAGCCACAAAAGCATAAGACGGGAGGGAATAAGCGTCATGGCCAGCGTGAAATCCAAGCCGAAGAAGAAAGCGGCAGCCGCCGCGAAAGCGGCGGAGAAGCCCGCAAGGCTTGCCGATTATCTGCTTGCCCGGGCGCCCGCCGAGGATATCGCGGCCTATGACGCCGCCGACCTGGAACGCGCAGGCGAGCTCGCCGCCCGCGCGGTGGCCAGCCACAGGAAGGGCGAAAGCGTCGTCGCCGTCGATGCCGATTCGGGCGTTGCCTGCGACGGCCGCCCGGTCACGGTCATCACCGTCGTCAACGACAACATGCCGTTCCTGTTCGATTCCATCCTTGGCGAGATCACCGAGAGCAGCGGCCAGCCGACGCTGGTCACCCATCCGATCGTTACCGTCCGTCACGGCAAGGCCGGCGTCGTAGAGGTTCTGGGCGACGGCGGCAAGGAGGATGACGAGCACGAGCGGCTGAGCGTCGTCCACGTCCACATTCCAAGGCTGACCGCCGAGGAGGCGAAGAGCCTTACCGAGCGGCTGCGCAAGATGCTCTCCCAGGTCCGGGCCGCGGTCGTCGACTGGAAGCGTATGCTCGCCCGCCTCGACCAGGCGATTTCCGAGTTCCGCTATTCCGCGGTGCCGCTAGACAAGAAGAGCGTCGCCGAGGCGATCGCCTTCCTCGAATGGCTGCGCGACGACAATTTCACCTTCCTTGGCATGCGCGAGTTCAAATATGTCGGCGGCGAGGAGAGCGGCTCGCTCGAGCGCGCCGACAAGCCCGGCCTCGGCATCCTGGCGGATCCCGACGTGCTGGTGCTGAGGCGCGGCACCGAGGCGGTGACGACGACCCCGGAGATCCGCGCCTTCCTGCACGGGCCGGAGCCGTTGATCGTCACCAAGGCGAACGCCAAGTCGCTGGTGCACCGCCGCATCTATCTCGACTATGTCGGGGTCAAGACCTACACCGCGAAAGGCGCGCTCGCGGGCGAACTGCGCATCGTCGGCCTGTTCACCTCGACCGCCTACACGCGCTCGGTGATGAAGATCCCCTATCTGCGCTCGAAGGCCGAAACGATCATCGCCAAGTCGGGGTTCAATCCCAACGACCATTCCGGCAAGGCGCTGATCAACGTGCTGGAAAGCTATCCGCGCGACGAGTTCTTTCAGGTTCCGGTGCCGGTCCTGAGAAAGCATGCCAATGCCATTCTCGGGTTGGTCGAGCGGCCGCGGATCAGAGCGCTGGTGCGCGCCGACCAGTTCGATCGTTTCGTTTCGATCCTCGTCTTCGTGCCGCGCGACCGCTATGACAGCGTCGTGCGCGAGAAGATCGGCGCCTATCTCAAGACCGTCTTCGAGGGCCGGCTGTCGGCCTATTACCCGGCCTTCCCGGAAGGCGGGCTGGCGCGCGTGCATTTCATCATCGGCCGCTCCGGCGGCAAGACGCCGAAGATCGAGCAGTCGACGATCGAGGCAGCGATCCGCGACATCGTGCGGACCTGGCAAGACGCGCTCTCCGAGGCCGCGGAAGCGGCTGGCAGCGATCCGGCGCTGAAGGCGATCGCGGCGCGGTTCCCCGAAAGCTACCGCGATAGCTTCTCGGCCGCCGTGGCGCTGGCCGATGCCGGGCGCATCGCCAAAATCAGCGCCGACAATCCGATCGCCATCGACTATTACCGCCATGCCGACCAGAAGCCGAACCAGGCGGCGCTGAAGATCTACCACCATGGCAGCCCGGTGGCGCTGTCGCGGCGCGTGCCGGTGCTGGAGAATATCGGCTTCCGCGTCATCAGCGAGCGCACCTTCGAGGTCGCCGGCGACCCGGCTGCAACGGTATTCATCCACGACATGGAGCTGGAGAACAGCTACGGCAACCCAATCAACCTCGCCGATGGCGGGGCGCTGTTCGAGGATGCCTTCCTCTCGGTCTGGCGCGGCGACGTCGACAATGACGGCTATAATGGCCTGGCGCAGACCGCCGGCTTGTGGTCGGGCGAGATCACCATCCTGCGCGCCTATGGCCGCTATCTGCAGCAGGCCGGCATCCCGCAGAGCCAGGATTTCATCGCCGCGGCACTCAACCGTTATCCGGAGATCGCGCGCGGCCTGCATTCGCTGTTCGTCGCGCGCCTCGGGCCGACGGCGGAAGGCGACGGCGCGGTCGCGGCCAAGCACCTCAAGGCCAAGATCAAGGACGCGCTGGAGGAGGTCCCCAATATCGATGACGACACCATCATCCGCCGCTACCTCAACCTGATCGAAGCCTCGCTGCGCACCAATCATTTCGTCGCCGATACGAAAGCGAAGGGGCAGTCGCTGGCGATCAAGCTCGACTCGCAGGCGGTCGAGGGACTGCCGGCGCCGCGGCCATGGCGCGAGATCTTCGTCTACGGCTCTGAGGTCGAGGGCGTGCATCTGCGCTTCGGCCCGGTGGCGCGCGGCGGCCTGCGCTGGTCGGACCGCGCCCAGGACTACCGCACCGAGGTGCTGGGTCTTGTGAAGGCGCAGCAGGTCAAGAACGCGGTTATCGTGCCGGTCGGCGCCAAGGGCGGCTTCTATCCGAAGAAGCTGCCGATGAGCGCCGGGCGCGACGCCATCTTCGAGGCCGGCACCTCGGCCTACAAGAACTTCGTCTCCAGCCTGCTTTCGATCACCGACAATATAGGCGTCGACGGGGTTATCCCGCCGGCCGGCGTGGTGCGGCGCGATCCTGACGATCCCTATTTCGTCGTCGCCTCCGACA
>NZ_RZRX01000357.1:0-4798 GCF_003997405.1 Mesorhizobium sp. M2A.F.Ca.ET.042.01.1.1 | reverse complement strand
GAGCGGATCAGCGTGCGCGTCGGCGGCCAGTTCACCTCCGAGGAAAGCCTGCGGGCCATCAATTTGCGCGTCAACGATCGCTTCTTCAGGCTGAGCGACGTGGCGACGATCCGGCGCGGCTATGTCGACCCGCCGACGGCCCTGTTCCGCTTCAACGGCCAGGACGCGATCGGGCTTGCCATCGGCATGAAGCCCAACGCCAATCTGCTGAAATTCGGCGAGGCGCTGCATGAGGAGATGCAGAAGGTGCTGGCCGACCTGCCGGTTGGCGTCGGCGTGCATCTGGTGGCCGACCAGCCTGTGATCGTCGAAGAGGCGGTCTCGGGCTTCACGCGGGCGCTGTTCGAGGCCGTCGCGATCGTGCTCGCCGTCTCCTTCATCAGCCTGGGGCTGCGCGCCGGCTTCGTCGTCGCGCTGTCGATCCCGCTGGTGCTGGCCATCACCTTCACGGTGATGGCCTATCTCGGCATCTCGCTGCAGCGCATTTCGCTCGGCGCGCTGATCATCGCACTCGGCCTGTTGGTCGACGACGCGATGATCGCGGTCGAGATGATGGTGGCGCGGCTGGAAGTCGGCGACAATCTGCGCAAGGCGGCGACCTTCGTCTACACCTCGACCGCCTTTCCGATGCTGACCGGCACGCTGGTGACGGTCGCCGGCTTCATCCCGATCGGCCTCAACTCGAGCGCCGCGGGCGAGTACACCTTCACGCTGTTCGTCGTCATCGCCGTGTCGCTGCTTGTGTCATGGATCGTGGCGGTGCTGTTCGCGCCGCTGCTCGGCGTCACCATCCTGCCTGCGACGATGAAGGAGAAGCACCACGACCAGCCAGGACGCTTCACCTCGCTGTTCCGGCGCGTGCTTGTCTTCTCCGTGCGCCGGCACTGGCTGACGATCATCGTGACGGTGCTTGTGTTCGCCGCCTCGGTCGCCGGCTTCGGCCTCGTGCAGCAGCAGTTCTTCCCGCCCTCCGACCGGCCGGAGCTGATCGTCGACTGGAACCTGCCGCAGAACTCCTCGATCACCGAGACGCGCGACCAGATGGAGCGCTTCGAGCAGCGGGCGCTGGCCGGCAATCCGGACATCGACCACTTCTCCTCCTATATCGGCGAGGGTGCCGTGCGCTTCGTGCTGGCCTATGACGTGCAGCCTGCCAATCCCTATTTCGGCCAGACCGTCATCGTCACCAAGAACATCGAGGCGCGCAACCGGGTGAAGCCGGCGCTGGAGAAGCTGCTGCGCGAGGAGTTCGTCGGCACCGACGCGTTCGTCAAATTGCTGGAGCTCGGCCCGCCGGTCGGAAGGCCCGTGCAGTACCGCGTCGGCGGTCCCGACATCCAGACGGTGCGGGAACTCGCGCAGCAATTCGCCGGCGTGATCTCGGCCAATCCGAAGCTCGCCGCCCCCACCTTCGACTGGAACGAGCCGCAGCGCGTGCTGAGGGTCGACGTGCTGCAGGACAAGGCGCGCCAGCTCGGCATCACCTCTTCCGACATCGCCAGCGCGCTGAACAGCACGGTGGGCGGCTCGACGATCACGCAGGTGCGCGACGCGACCTATCTCATCGATGTCGTGGCCCGCTCGCGGGAGGCCGAGCGCGGCTCGATCGAGACGCTGCAGAACATGCAGCTGCCGACCGGAAACGGCGAGTCGATCCCGCTCGCCGCCGTCGCCAACTTCCGCTACGACCTCGAACAGCCGACGGTATGGCGGCGCAACCGCACGCCGACGATCACCGTGCGCGCCGGCCTGGTCGGCGACGTGCTGCCGGCGACCGTCGTCAACGAGCTCAAGCCCTCGGTGGACGCCTTCATCGCCAAGCTGCCGCCCGGCTATTCGGTCGAGACCGCGGGCTCGGTCGAGGAAAGCGCCAAGAGCCAGGGACCGATCGCGGCGGTGGTGCCGCTGATGCTGTTCGTCATGGCGACCATCCTGATGATCCAGTTGCAGAGCTTCCAGCGCCTGTTCCTGGTGGTAGCGGTGGCGCCGCTCGGCCTGATCGGCGTGGTGGCGGCGCTCGTTCCCAGTGGCGCGCCGCTCGGCTTCGTCGCCATACTCGGCGTGCTGGCGCTGATCGGCATCCTGATCCGCAACTCAGTGATCCTGATCGTGCAGATCGAGGACCTCGTCAAGGAAGGCAAGGACCCATGGGCGGCCGTGATCGAAGCGACCGAGCACCGCATGCGGCCGATCGCGCTGACCGCCGCGGCTGCAAGTCTCGCGCTGATCCCCATCGCGCGTGAAGTGTTCTGGGGGCCGATGGCCTATGCCATGATGGGCGGCATCATCGCCGGCACGGCGATCACGCTGCTGTTCCTGCCGGCGCTTTACGTGACGTGGTTCCGGGTGAAGGAGCCGAAAGATAGGGAAAGCGTGGCTGTTTCAGAGACCGGAGATCTGGCGCAGACCACCCCAACCTAAGGCCGTCATTCGTCATCGCGAAGGCCGAGAGGACGCGACTTGGCGCGCTGCCACGGTGATGACCTTGAGCTGCGCCAAGCGTGCCAACCCTTTGGCAAATCGGCCAATTCCAGGATGCTTTTGTCCCGGTCAACCACCTCTTGCAAGCCTACGAGCATCATGTCGCTTTCATTCCGATCCCGCGTGTCGCTGCTGTAGAACTGCCAACTGCCTCCTCCATCATTATCGTCGTCGTCATCGTCACTTTCATGCACAACGTATGCGATCCAGTCATCGTGTCTGAATATGCCCTTGTCCGACAAGACCGCGACGTTCGGTGGGTCTTCGAAGTTCCATCGCTCCACGCGAAATCTCCTAAATTGGCTATGGGCCAACAGGACCATCTCAAGCCGTCCGCACAAACCCCTCGCTCGCCCTGAGCAGATTGCGCGTATAGTCCTCGCTGACCCGGTGCCCGATCAGCTGGCTCGCGGTCAGCGTCTCCACCGCCTCGCCGTTCTGCATCACCATCAGCCGCTCGCACATATGGGTGATGATGGCGAGGTCGTGGCTGACCATCAGGAAGGTGAGCTTGCGGCGGCGACGGACCTCTTCCAGTAGGTTCAGCACTTCGGCCTGCACCGAGGCGTCGAGCGCCGAGGTCGGCTCGTCGAGCAGAAGGATCGAAGGTTCGAGGATCAGCGCACGCGCGATGGCCACACGCTGGCGTTGGCCGCCGGAAAGCTGGTGCGCATAGCGGAAGCGGAAGCCCTTGCCGAGGCCGACCTCGTCCAGCGCGCGCTCGATGCGCTTCTCGCCGTCGGAAATGCCATGGATCGCCAGCGGCTCCTGCAGCAGGCGGTCGACTGTCTGGCGCGGATGCAGCGAGCCGTACGGGTCCTGGAACACCATCTGCACTTCGCGGTAGAAGGCCTTGTCGCGGGTTCTGCCGAGGGTCTTGCCGTTGACGGTGACGGTGCCGGAAGCGACAGGCGCAAGGCCGGTGATCGCCTTCAGCAGCGTCGACTTGCCGGAGCCGCTTTCGCCGACCAGGCCGTAGGATTCGCCTTCGCGCACTTCCAGGCTTACGCCCTTCAGCGCGCGAAAACGGTCGAAGACCACTTCCAGCCCCTGGATGGCGATCGCGGCCGTCATGCCGCCCACTCCGGCTTGCGGTCGAGCACCGGCAGCGGATGGCGCTCGAAGCCGATCCTCGGCATGCAGTTGAGCAGGCCGCGCGTGTAGGGGTGCTGGGCATCGCGCAGTTCGGACGCCTTGATCTGCTCGACCACCTTGCCGGCATACATGACGACGACGCGATCGCAGAAGGACGACACTAGGCGCAGATCATGCGAGATGAAGATCAGCCCCATGCCGCGCTCGGCGACGAGCTTGTCGAGGATCTTGAGCACGTCGAGCTGGACGGTGACGTCGAGCGCCGAGGTCGGCTCGTCTGCGATCATCAGCTCCGGTCCGGTGACCAGCATCATGGCGATCATGGCGCGCTGGCCCATGCCGCCCGAGACCTCGTGCGGATAAAGGTCGAAGACGCGAGCCGGATCGCGGATCTGCACCGCCTGCAGCATGGCCAGAGCCCGTTCGCGCGCCTCGGCCTTGGAGACTTTTTCGTGGGTGCGCAGCGTTTCGATGATCTGGCGGCCGATGGTCATGACCGGGTCGAGCGAGTATTTCGGGTCTTGCAGGATCATCGCGATGCGGTTTCCCCGCAGCGACCGGCGCTGGCGAGGCGAGATCGAGATCAGGTCAATGCCGTCGAAGGCGAGCTTCTTCGCCGAAACTTCAGCTTGCGGCGGGGTGAGGCCCATGATGGCGCGGCCGGTCTGCGATTTGCCGGAGCCGCTCTCGCCGACAATGCCGAGACGCTCGCGGCCGAGCGAGAAGGAAACGCCGCGCACGGCCTGCACAAGCCCGGTGCGGGTCGGGAAGGTGACGCGCAGATCGTCGACTTCGAGGAGCGTGTCGCTCATTGGTCGCCACTCCGGGGATCAAGCGCATCGCGCAGGCCATCGCCGAGCAGGTTGAAGCCGAGGCTGACGATAAGGATGGCGGCGCCAGGCGCCGCTGCCACCCACCACTGGTCGAGGATGAAGCGGCGGCCGGACGCGATCATCGCGCCCCATTCGGGCAGCGGCGGCTGTGCGCCGAGACCGAGGAAGCCGAGGCCGGCGGCGGTCAGGATGATGCCGGCCATATCCAGCGTCACCCGGATGATCAGCGAGGAGATGCAGAGCGGCATGATGTGGCGCAGCACGATGCGGAAGGGCGAGGCGCCCATCAGTTGCACCGCCTTGATGTAATCGGAGTTGCGCACCGTCAGCGTTTCGGCGCGGGCGATGCGCGCATAGGGCGGCCAGGAGGTGATGGCGATCGCCAGCAC
>NZ_RZRX01000356.1:0-4826 GCF_003997405.1 Mesorhizobium sp. M2A.F.Ca.ET.042.01.1.1 | reverse complement strand
GTATAGAGCCGGTCCTGCCGGTCGAAGATCACGTCCTCGGCGCCGTCGAGGAAGCCGAGGCCGATGACGCCGACATTCTTCAGCCGGTCGTTCACCGCCATCGGCGCACCGGGCGCGGTCGAGATCGCCTGCGGCATCTTGGCGAAGGTCGGCGAAATATAGACGCTGCGCAGGATCTTGTGGCGGTTCTTCACCCAGCGCACATCGAGCATTACCGAGAGCAGCAGCACGAGGCCGAGGATCAGGTAGTTGACCGGGCCGGGCACGGCGAGCGCGAGCAGGCTGTTCGACAGGACGAGCACGAAGATCGTGCCCATCAGCGCCTTGGCGACCGAGCCGCGCCCACCGCCGAGCGAGATGCCGCCGAGCACGGTCGCGGTCAGCACCTGCAGCTCAAGCCCGGTGCCGATATCGGACGCGGCACTGCCGATGCGAGCCGAGAAGAAGAAGCCGGAGAGCGCCACCAGAACCGAGCAGAGCACATAGGCGCTGAACAGGGTGAAACGCACATTGATGCCGGCATTGTAGGCGGAGCGGCGCGCGCCGCCGACCGCGAACAGCCGCCAGCCATAGCGGGCGCGCGACAGCACCAGGTGGATCACGATGGCAATGACCACGAAGACCGCGAAGGAGGTCGGCACGCCCCAGATCGTGCCGAAGCCGAGAAAATCATAGGTCGGCGAATCCGGGCCGCTGGTGACGATCGCCGTCGAGACATGCGGGAAGACGATGTCGAAGGTGGACCGGTAGATGATGAGCGTGACCAGCGTGGTCAGGAACGCCCGCATGCGCAGGAAGCCGACCAGGAAGCCGTTGATGGCGCCGCAGACAACGCCGAGGCCGAGGCATGCCAGCAGGCCGGTCCCAAAACTCCACTGTTGGACATTCATGCCGTAGAGCGTGACCAGCACGGCGAGCGCGAAGGTCGAGCCGACCGAGAGATCGATGCCGCCGGACACCATCACGATGGTCATGCCGAGCACGACCAGGCCGAGCTCGGCGATCTGACCGCTGAGATTGGTCAGCGTCGTCACGTCGAAGAAACCCGGCACGATCGCGCCGAAGATCGCGCACAGGATCACCAGCGCCGTGAAGGGAATGACGCTGTCGATCCATTTCTTGGTCAGGATCTCCCCGACCACATGGTCGGGGAGCAGACGGTAGCGCCAGCGCACAAGGCTTTCGGCCATGCTCATCGGAAAGTCCGTTTACTTGATGTCTTCGGGCTTCCAGCAGTTCCGGCCGGTCGCATTGGTCTTGTCGACGCGGGTGATCGGGCCGAAGAAGATGGTCTTCTCGCTGCCGGCCTTGCGGTCAGGGTGCTGCAGCAACTCGGAGATCTGCTGCGCGGCGATCTCGCCCTGGATCGGCGCGTTGAAATTGAAGATCACGTCGAGCAGCCCGTTCTTGATGCTCTCGCAGCCCGTCGCGGCACCCGCGCCATTGGTGACGATGGTGACCTGATCCTGCTTGCCCGCAGCCGCTACCGCCGCGCCCGCGCCGACTTCGGCATTGTCCCAGATGCCCATGATGCCGCAGAGATCGGGATGCTGCTGCAGCACCGTCTCGGTGATCTGGCGGGCCTTTTCGCTGATGTAGTCGGCCGGCTGGTCGGAGACGAGCTGCAGCTCTGGATTGGCCTTCAGCACCTCGTCGATGCCGGTACGCATATAGATGTTAGCGGCGCCCGTCTGGACGCCGGCGAGCCACACCACCTTGTGCGAAACGGCGTTCGGCCCGGTGCAATGCTTGGCCAGCTCGCCCATCTCCAGGCGGCCCATCTCGATCCAGTCATTGCCGACATAGGAGTCGGTCTGGGTCGCCGACTGCATGTTGACCTGCAGCACCTTGATGCCGGCGGCCTGCGCCTGCTTCAAAAGGCGCGCATAGGTCTGCACGTCCGGGTTCTGCACGATGATCAGGTCGGGCTTCTCGGCGATCGCGCCCTGCATGGCGCGGATGCCGGCATTGGTGTCGCCGTTCGGATCGCGCACCTCGAGCGTGAAGCCATAGCGGGCAGCGTGGCGCTGCCACACCATCACCCAGGCCTGGTTGAGGTCCATGCCCTGCGAGATCGGCACGAAGATGACCTTCTTGCCCTTAACGCCGTCGAGATAGGCGGCTCTTCCGACCTGATCGGTTTCCTGCGCGCTTGCGACCTGCGCGACGCCTAGCAGCGCGAGCGCGGCCATGCCCGCCAACAGGCATTTCTTGAATATCTTCATAGGTTTCCTCCCTGATTTGATGGTTCGAGTTCTTGTTTCAGATGTCGCCGCTCTGCGAGGTCTGCTCGTCGCGCGGATTGATGATGGCGTCGATGGCAAGGGCGCCGAGCAGGATCACGCTCTTGATCAAATTCTGGCTGGTGTAGGAGAAGTTGAGGATCGTCATGCCGTTGGTCAGGATGCCGACCAGGATGGTGCCGGCGATGACATTGCGCACGCCGCCCTGCCCGCCCGACAGGCCGATGCCCCCCAGCACGACCACCAGCAACACGTCGTAGATCAGGCTCGAATTGTAGAGGCGCGTGTCTATGCCGGTGACGAGACCGGTCATGATGATGCCGGCGGTGAACGCGATGAGCGCGCTGATGACATATTGCGTCACGATGATCGGGCGCGTGGGCAGTCCGGTGGTGCGGGCCGCGTTCGGATTATCACCCGTTGCGTAGACCAGCCGGCCGAAGCGCGTCTTCCTCAGGAAGAGCCCCATCAGCGCCGCCACCGCGCCGAAGATGACGACGGACATCGGTATGCCGAGCACGCTGCCATTGCCGACGAATTTCAGCCAGGCGATATCCGGTGGCGCATAGAGCACGTCCGAGGCGAAGACGATGCGCCCCGAGCCGTAGACCGAGGAGGCGATGGCCAGAGTGGCGAAGATCGGCGGCACTTCGGCGATCGCCACCATGATGCCGGTGAACAGGCCGATGGCCGCGACCAGGATGGCGCCGCAGATCACGGCAAGCGTGAAATCGATGCCCCAGGTGGAAATCCAGATGCTGAAGGCGACGCCGACGACCATCACCGCCACCATGGTGAGGTCGATGCCGCGGCCGACGACGACGAAGCCCATGCCGACGGCCAGCGTGCCGAGGATCGACACGTTCTTGAGGATGGCGATGATGTTGCCCTGGCTCAGGAAATTGTTGAGCGTCGCCGAGAAGACGAGGAACAGCACGACCGAGATCGCGACGACGACGACTTCCTGCGACGCCTTGAAGCCAAGGCGCCTGTCGTCCGATTGGCCCGAACCAGGCATGTTCCTCCTCCCAGGCAGCCAAAAGTTGGCGCCTTGCTCAGGCGACCAGCCGCTCTGGAATCCTCCCAAGAAACCCGGCCGTTCGCCTGTATGGGACAATTACGGCTGGAGCGTCGGCCGACAATTTCGTTTTTCTGACACGCTGTGCAGTTTGCCCCCCGCGACTAAGCGTAAGCTTCGTGACGCTTCCATCCCAGGGGCAGCCTTCTCAGGCCTGCGGCGGCTCGCCGGCATAGGCGCGCGCGATAAGGGCCCGGATCGGTTCCCGCTCCAGCGCCCGCGGGTTCCAGTAAGGATTGGCCAGCGCACGGTCCGTCGCGATATCGATCCCGTCGGACGGCATGCCGATCTCGGACAGCGCGCGTTTTGCGCCGATCCGGCCGGCGAGATCATAAAGGGCCATCGCGGGATCGTTCGTCTTCAGCACGGCCCGCAGGGTTTGCATGACGGCCGGAACGGCGGGGGCGTTGTAGGCCAGCGCATGCGGCAGCACGATCGTATGGGTCTCCGCATGCGGCAGATCGAAACTGCCGCCGAGCGTATGGCAAAGCTTGTGGTGCAGCGACATGCCGACCGAGCCGAGGCAGATGCCGCAGAGCCAGGCGCCGTAAAGCGCCTCGGAACGCGCATCGCGGTCATGCGGGTTCCCGGCAATGAGCGGCAGGGCGCCCACCAGCGCGCCGATGGCTTCGGTCGCCATCAGATTTATCACCGGGTTGCTTTCCCTGGCATAGAGCGCCTCAACGGCATGCGCGATGGCGTTCATGCCGCTTGTTCCCGACAGGGAAGCGGGAAGCGTCATCGTCAGGTCGACGTCGTAGATGACCACTTCCGGCAGCACCCTCGGGCTTGATTGGGTGACCTTCACGCCATCTTTCGTCTCGCCGAGGATCGGCGTCATTTCCGAGCCGGCATAGGTCGTCGGCATCACGATCTGCGGCAGGTCGGTGCGCAAGGCGATCGCCTTGGCGAGACCCGTCGTGGAGCCGCCGCCGACCGCGACCAGCCCGTCGGCCTGGAGTTCCGCCGCGACCCGCAGCGCGTCCTCGGTGACGAACACCGGCGTATGCATCGCCGCCCTGGCAAAGACGCCGGCTGCCCTGTGGCCGAGCAACTCGGCATGGCGGCGGGCATCGGCCTCCCGCGGCGGCGTGGCCAGGACCAGCACACGTTTCAGCCCTAGACGGTCGATCTCCTCCGGGAGCCTTGCGATCGTGCCTGATCCGAAGATGACGCGTGCCGGCTGGGCGTTGTAGACGAAGCTTTTCATGTGAGCCTCTCCCGTCAGCCGCGACTGTATGCCGTGGCACAAAAGTTAGCGACGAAGAGGCGCGCGCGTAAGTGCGCTGGCCGACGAAATCTGGCGGCCAGGGATCTATTTGCCATCAGAAGCTGGGAGCAGCCGATTGCGCCGCGCCATCGGCGCGGCCGACGATCGCGTTAGGCGATCCTCTGCTCGAACTGCATCACGCTCGCGCTCTTGCGCAGTCCCGTCGCGACGACCGACACTCGGAACTTCCCGGCCAGGGACTGGTCGAAGATGGCGCCGACGATGATGTCTGCAT
>NZ_RZRX01000355.1:0-4857 GCF_003997405.1 Mesorhizobium sp. M2A.F.Ca.ET.042.01.1.1 | reverse complement strand
TCCCTACACCACGGGCGGCATCGGCATTCTGGGCACCTTGCCGTCGCAGGAGGCGATGGAGACGTGCAACGCCGTCCTCATCGTCGGCTCGACCTTCCCCTATATCGAGTACTATCCGCAGCCGGGCAAAGCCCGTGGCGTCCAGATTGATTGCGACGCGCAGCGCATCGGCCTGCGCTTCCCGGTCGAGGCCGGTCTGGTCGGCGATGCGGCGGAGACCTTGCGCGCCCTCAACAAGCGGCTGCAGCAGAAGGGCGACGGCGCATTCCTTGCGACCGCGCAGAGCTCGATGCAGAAATGGCGCGAGATGATGCGCCAGTCGGAAGATGGTTTGGCCCATCCGCTCAAGCCGCAACGCGTCGTGCGCGCCTTCGGCGAGCGCCTTGCCGAGAATACGGTGCTGGCGACCGATTCCGGCCAGAACACGGAACTTGCCGCGCGCCATGTCGATCTCCGCGCGGGACAGGCTTTCGGCGTTTCGGGCGCGCTCGCCTCAATGTCCTGCGGTTTGAGCTATGCGATCGCGGCCGGCATTGCCTTTCCGGGCCGGCCGGTCGCGGCGATCGTCGGCGACGGCGGGCTCGCCATGCAGCTCGGCGAGTTTTCCACGGCGGTGCGCTACGGCATTCCGCTGAAAGTCCTGGTCATCAAGAACAACATGCTGAACCAGATCGCCTGGGAGCAGATGATGTTCCTCGGCAACCCGCAATTCGGCTGCGAATTGCAGCCGATTGATTTCGCCAAGGCCGCGGAGGCGATGGGCGGAAAAGGCTTCAGCATCGAGCGGGCGGAGGAGGTCGAGCGGGTGCTCGACCAGGCTTTCGCCACCAGCGGGCCGGTGATCATCGAGGCGCTGGTCGACGCCTATGAGCCGATGATGCCGCCGAAAATGCCACCCGATTACGCCAAGAACTTCCGCAAGGCGCTGCCGCAGACTCCGGGCCGCGACGAGATCGAGGAAAACGTCGCCCGGGAGCCTGCCAGGACGATGATGGAGGCAGGCGAATAGAAGGGGATTGCGATGCTTGATCTTTCCCGTGAGCGTCGACGGATGGTCGATGTTCATCTCAGCCGGCGCGGCATCCATGATCGGGAAATCCTGGCGGCGATGCGGGAGGTTCCGCGCGAAGTCTTCGTGGGCCCAGGCTATGAGGAATTCGCCTATGAGGACGGACCGCTGCCGATCGCAGAAGGACAGACGATATCGCAGCCTTACATCGTTGCCTTCATGCTGGAGATGGCGGAAGTCGGCCCAGGCGACCAGGTGCTCGAAGTCGGTACGGGATCCGGCTATGCAGCCGCCGTCATGAGCCGCATCGTCGACCATGTCTACACGATCGAACGCCACGCGCCACTGGCCGAGGACGCACGGCGACGCTTTCAAAGACTAGGCTACGGCAACATCGAGGTGCGGATCGGCGACGGCACCAAAGGCTGGCCCGAAGCAGCACCCTTCGACGCCATCGTGGTGACGGCGAGCGGGCCGGGCGCGCCGCTGGCCTTGCAGCAGCAGCTCGACGTCGGCGGCAGGCTGGTCATTCCGGTGGGCGACGATCCCGACGAGCAGCGGCTGCTCAAGGTGACCCGCACCGGCGCATCGACCTATAGCGAGGAGGATTTCGGCGGCGTGCGCTTCGTCCCGTTGATCGGCGAACAGGGCTGGCGGGAGGAAAGCCGCCCGGCGACTGTCCCCACGACGCCACTGGCGCGCAAACGCAGCCTGCCGGAAATGATCGCCGCGGTCGCCGAGCAGCTTTCCGACTTCGACGACCCTGCGTTTGCCGAACCATTCGACCGTTTCGCGGACCGGCGGATCGTCCTGCTCGGCGAATCCAGCCACGGCACGTCCGAATTCTACCGGGCGCGCGCGGCAATCACCAAAAGGCTGATCGAGAGGCACGGCTTCACCATCGTCGCGGTCGAGGCCGACTGGCCCGATGCAGCGGCCATCGACCGCCATGTCCGCGGCAGGGGCGCCTCGCCCGGTGCCGACCAGCCGTTCCAGCGCTTTCCAAGCTGGATGTGGCGCAACACCGATGTGGCGGCATTCGTGGAATGTCTGCGCGAGCACAATGACAAGGTCAAGGCGCTGCAACCGCAAGCAGGTTTCTATGGCCTCGACATCTACAACATGCGGGGCTCGATCGCCGCCGTCCTGGAGTATCTCGACCGCGTCGACCCGGAAGCGGCAAGGGTTGCGCGGGAACGCTATGGCTGTCTGACGCCATGGCAGACCGAGCCGTCGACCTATGGCCGCGCCGCGCTGACCAAGGGCTACCGCGAATGCGAGGAAGCGGTCCTCGAACAGTGCCGCGACATGCTGGCGAGGCAACTCGATCATGCCGGTCGGGACGGCGAGGAACTGTTCGACGCCGCGCAGAATGCCCGGCTCGTCGCCTCCGCCGAGCAGTATTACCGCGTCATGTATTACGGCGGACCGCAATCCTGGAATCTGCGCGACACGCATATGTTCGAAACGCTGGGTCATGTGCTCGATGCACGGGGTCCCGACGCGAAGGCCGTCGTGTGGGCGCACAATTCCCACATAGGCGATGCGCGTTACACCGAAATGGGAATCTCGCGCGAGGAGGTGAATATCGGCCAGCTCTGCCGGCAGCGCTTCGGCGATGCCGCAGCTCTCATCGGTTTCGGCACGCATACGGGCACGGTCGCCGCGGCGACCGACTGGGACGGCGAGATGGAAATCAAGTCGGTGCGGCCATCGCGCGAGGACAGCTACGAGCGGCTCTGCCACGACGCCGGCATCGAGCGGTTCCTGCTTAACCTAGGACGCGACCCGAAGCTGCGCGACCGGCTGACCGAGCGCCGCCTGGAGCGGTTCATTGGGGTGATCTACCGGCCGGAAACCGAGCTGCACAGCCACTATGCCGACGCTTCTCTGGCGCGGCAATTCGATGCCTTCGTCTGGTTCGACGAGACCAGCGCGGTCACGCCGCTCGGACCCGAACACGCCGCTGAAGGCATGCCGGAAACCTATCCGTTCGGCGTCTGACGCCGGAACATTCTGCGCCGCTTCCCGTTCGAAGGACATAATGAGGAACGACCATGAGCGGTAACCAGCACCCGAAATCGAAAAAACCGAGCGATGCCGATCTGGGCAATGATCCCGGCATTGGAACCTCCAAGGGCACCATCAAGGAAGGCGACGAGCTGGAGCACGGCGAGAACACAGTCGAAGGTGATGTCGAGAACGACACCACCGACGCGGGTGGCATCAACCCGCGCCAGAAGGTTCGCACGAACAAATAAACCCAGAAACAACACCGATCAACATAGCTGATTCCTTAATTTTGTTCGGTATACATCAACATTGATGAACAAAATCCGCACCAGAGCAGAGACCTTTGGAACATCCGATAGAATTTCTTGTTGATTTATATCGCAATCAGGCGATCAACAGGAGATCCTTACCATGATCAAACTTCTTTCCGCATCGGTTCTTGCAATTGTCCTGGCGAGTTCCGCGATGGCACAAACGAGCGGCTCAGGCACCGGGGACGGCACCAACGGCACCGGCGCTACCACAGGCACCACTGGCACCGGCGCCGCAACGGGTACCGGCAGCAATAACGGCAACGGCACGATCGATCCAAACGCCACCAACAGCACGAACAGCACCAAGTCCAACGGCGCAAACGACCGCTGCAAGGACGCGGCCGGCAACGACACGGACAACAATACCGCTACCGGCACCACCACATCCAATATGCAGAACTGCAACAAGTAAGCCTGGAGCCCGTTCACGCCGAAGGGCCCGCCTTTCTCAGAAGCGGGCCCATCTTTCTTGGGCGATCGCGTGCTGGAGCACTTCCCACTACATGCCGCGGTCGGGGACATAGAGGCAGAAGGAGTGCTGCGACTTCATATCGCCACCCGGCTTGCATTCGTGAAAGTTTTCGTCGCGCGATCGCTTTATGCGGTGGTCGCTGTAGGGGATCAGCTCGCCGGTCGAAAGCTGGTAGCCGTATTTCGTCTCTTTCACATCCGAAGGCGGTGCCTGGTAGCAATCCACCCCAGCGCAGCAGGAAGGGTCATACTGCCAGCCCGCTGGCGCCTGGTGGCCCGATGCCGGGACGCAAAGGAGGCTCGCCAGGACACTTGCCGTCAGAGGAAGCCATGCCCGCCGACGGAGTGGACGTAGCCCAACCGCGGCTGCCCGTTCTCGCAGATGCTTGCTTAATGCTGTTTTGTTCATAACCGATCCGCCGTGGTTGCGGCAGCTCCGGACGGGTCCAGAGCCTCACGATCCGCCGCCGGATCGTCGGCGGCGGCTATTCCCCGAACTTAGAAGTCATAGCTATGTTCCATCGCGTCTGCGGCGCCGTTCATTCCTTCACATAGGCGCCGGGCTGACGACCGCTCCGGGGCGCCTTTGCGTCCTTGGAATGCTCAGCCACGGATGGACCGGCACCTGAGCTTTTTTCGGTCGCCGGGCTCGGCGTCGGTTGCCGCGGCGGATTGCGGCCTTCCGATTGGTGGGTCTTGTCCTCGACCTCGCCCTGTTTGCGACTAAGGCCTGGATCGACGTGAGGTCTTTCGTTGCCGGCGGCGTCCTGGGCAAATTCGTCGCTCGGATCCGGGTCGGTATTCGCCGGATATTTCGTGGCGCCCGTCTCGCGACGGTTCTGGATGTTGTTCATGACTGATCTCCGGTTGATGGAAGAAAACACCGGCGCGAGGACGGAGTTCCCAACTACCGGGCAGCCGAAACAAAGTCCTCGGTGGAACAAACCTTCCGCCTCCCGATTAGACGCGAGCGGTGGAGCTCAGCCGCGAGAGGAGCCGGGCATGGACAGGGAAGAACGGATCAGGCAGCGCGCCCACGAGATATGGGAA